>JAEWBD010000033.1 GCA_023391315.1 Bacteroidota bacterium
TGTTCGTACCATGTTCGTCTTTGCTTACCCCGCCGCCGAAGATGGGGCGAAGAAAGGATGAATAAAGGCTTAAGCAACGGCTAATCTGGGGAGGTGTTCCCTATCAATTCTATCAATCCTGCTCCGATACTATCTGTACACTGCTGCTGCAGCCGATACGTGTTGCGCCGGCATCAATTAATTCTTTGGCAAACGCATACGTTTTAATACCGCCTGAGGCTTTTATCTGAACATGTTCCGGCAAATGTTTACGCATTAATTCAACGGCATGAACGCTAGCGCCTTTTTCTGCATAGCCGGTTGAAGTTTTTAAGAAATCAATTTCAGCAGGTGCATATAATTCGCAGCAACGGATAATTTCTTCATCGGTTAAAACACCTGATTCTATAATCAGTTTAATTACTTTACTGTTTTGTTTAACCGCAGGAATAATATGATTGATTTCATTGGCAAGATATTGCCAGTCGTTATTTTTTAGCGCAATAAGATTGATCACCATATCCAGCTCGTCGGCGCCATCAACAATAGCGAGCAAAGTTTCAGCAAGCTTTGCCTCTATAGCCGAATAACCAAACGGAAAGCCAATAACCGTAGCTGTTTTTACAGCAGTATTTGCCAGTTGTTGTTTTGCCGTTTTAATAAAAGGTGGCGGCACACACACGGCGGCAAAATTGTATTGTTTTGCTTCATTGCATATACGTTCTATATCTATAATTAGAGTTGTTGGCTTTAATATGGTATGATCGATGTATTGATTTATCTGCATTGTAAAAAATTGTTGCTGCAAAGAAAAATCATAATAACAATACATCCTTATATTGAATTTTTATCTTCGGCAGGTATGAAGCAAAAACCGCAAAGAATTATTTCACTTGTTCCTTCCCAAACAGAACTTTTATATGATCTGGGGTTAAATGCAGAAGTAATTGGCATTACAAAATTTTGTGTGCATCCAGATGAATGGTTCAAAACAAAAACAAGGATTGGCGGCACGAAAAATATAAATATTGAAAAAATAAAATCATTAAACCCCGATCTTATAATTGCCAATAAAGAAGAAAATGTAAAAGAGCAGGTTGAAGCTTTGCAAGATTTTACGAACGTTTATGTAAGTGATATTTTCAATCTTAATGATGCACTGGATATGATTTTGCAGGTGGGCAAACTTGTGCATAAAGATGAAGCTGCCGATAACATAACAGCATTGATCAGAAATAAATTTTCGTCACTAAAAATGATTAAGCAGGGGAGAAGGGCTGCTTATCTTATCTGGCAAAATCCATTCATGGCTGTCGGCAGTGATACATTTATACATGACATGATGCAGTATTGCGGCCTTCAAAATGTGTTTGCAGATAAATTGCGCTATCCCGAAACAACAATTAAAGAACTGCAATCGCTGAACTGTGAAGTATTGCTGCTTTCTTCAGAACCTTTCCCTTTCAAACAAAAACAGGCAGATGAAATACAATCCCTTTTTCCTTCAGTAAAAATTATGTTGGTTGATGGAGAAATGTTTAGCTGGTATGGCAGCAGGTTAATATATGCAGCAGATTATTTTGATAACCTTATTCAATCCAGACTATTGGTCTGACGCTTTAATGCGTCTGACCAGGTATTTAATAATCTTCCAGTTTTAATTTTTTTCTTCCTTCTTTAAGCGATGATTGCAGCTTTTTATTTTCAAGCCTTTTTTCTTTTACGCCTTTTGGAATTTTAGTAGCGATCCTTATTTTCTTTGGCTGCAATGCATGGTTCACAAGCGCATTCATCTTTTCAATTACAGATTCTTTATTGCCCATCTGCGTTCTTTCGGTTTGGGATTTCACCAGGAAAAAGCCATCAGTTGTTATGCGGTTGGAAAGCTTTTCTGCAAGCAATTGTTTTTGTGGTTCCGTTACCAGCTCCGAAGCATCAATAAGCCAGCGGCCTTCCACCATTGTTTCCACTTTATTTACATTTTGCCCGCCTTTACCACCGCTGCGGGCGGTTTTAAAAATAATTTCGCTGCTTATATCAATCTTCATGATCTTAATTTTAAACGCTTAAACAAAATTACATAACATGCGTGCAGTTATACAACGTGGTTCAGAAGCTTCTGTAACAGTTGATGGAAATATTACAGGCAGTATTAAAAATGGCCTGCTTGTTTTTATAGGAATTGAAGATGCTGATACCACGGAAGATATTGAATGGCTGAGTGGTAAAATAGTTAACCTCAGGATTTTTAATGATGATAATGGTGTAATGAATATTAATATTAAAGATATTGATGGCGGTATTTTGCTGGTTAGCCAGTTTACCTTGCACGCCTCCACCAAAAAAGGAAACCGCCCTTCTTATATAAAGGCAAGTAAACCTGAAATTGCCATCCCGTTGTATGAAAACATGATTGTGCAACTTGAAAAAGACCTCGGCAAAAAAATTGGAACCGGTGTTTTTGGCGCCGATATGAAAGTGAGATTACTGAACGACGGGCCTGTAACAATATGGTTTGATACGAAACAAAAAGAATGATTATTTATTTAAGAAGCTGTTTAAAAAAAGAATTTAAGTATACCATTATGTGGAAAAGTGGATAAAAAAAGCTGTTGCAAAAAGATGGATTGTCGTTTTAAAGGATGACCAAATCTTTTAAAAATGACAAATTACC
>JAEWBD010000220.1 GCA_023391315.1 Bacteroidota bacterium
GTTGGGATCGGCTTTTGCTTTTGCCGGGCAATAGCTCAGAAAGAAAACCGTAAAACCTATATTGATTAAAATGTTTGCAATTTTTATAAGGGCAAATAGCCTGGGCCTGCCTTCATACCGCAGCCTTGCAAACGGAATGGTTGCAAGCGCATCAAGTCCAATAACGATAATGCTTAATTGCACCAGCAGCGGGAATTCTGCAAGCGATGTGGCTTTGGCAAGCCAATCCTGGTTTAACCATAGCACAATTGTTAATACAACAGAGCTTATAAGCAGGCTGATAGTAGATGTGTTATTCACCGATTCATGATCAACATCTTTGCGCATAAACCGGAAATACGTTGTTTCCATGCCATAGGTAAAAATGGCATTGAATAAAGGAATGGCTGCATACATTGCAGTCATTTGCCCATAGTTTGCCGTGGAAATAAGCGCAGAATAAGTAAGGTACGGCGTTAATAAATAATTAATAAACCTTGCTGCTATACCGCTTACGCCATACCAGAAAGTTTGTCCCGCCAATTGTTTAATACTGCTCAATCAAAAAAATGTTTCGGCAAAAATAATGATTGGGCAACAGCCGCCTGCCCGCAGGAATAATATTATTTTAAGCTTTAAACTTATATAATCTATATTGACAGGCCCGCAATGAAAGCTTCAACAAATTTTCACCGCATACATTCACCATTCACATTGGTAACATTGCCGTAACATTAGCATAACATTGAGGTAATTATAACGTAACACCTTTGCAGCCATAAATACTAACTATGCAAGGTGGAAATTTGGCAGCAAGAATACTTTCAATCATCTTTCTAATATTTATTACCTCGTTACCAGCACTGGCTCAAACAGGCAAAATAACAGGCCAGGTTGTTGATGAATCAAATCATGCCATCACAGGGGCCAGTATTAAAGTGGCCGGCAGCACCGCAGGCACTGTTACAGATGTAGATGGCCATTTTACATTAAATATAAGCGCAAAAGACAGCGTTACCATTGAAGTATCTGCTGTGGGCTTCACGGCCAAAACAATAAGCGGCATCATACCCGGTTCAACAGAAGATTTAAACATTAACCTTACAGCATCCAGCAACGATTTGCAGGCAGTAACGGTAAAAACTTCTGCACGCAGGGAAAGCACCAATGCGCTAATCAGCTTTCAGAAAAATACAAATGCAGTTGCCCAGGTAATTTCTGCAGAAGCCATAAGACGTTCGCCCGATAAAAATACCGGTGAAGCATTAAAACGCGTTACAGGCTTATCAATGCAGGAAGGCAAATATATTGTGGTACGCGGCTTAAGCGACCGCTATAACCAGGCCATGCTTAACGGTGTTTTGTTAAGCAGCACGGAACCCGACAGGAAAACTTTTTCCTTCGATATTTTCCCTTCGTCTATTGTTGAAAATATCATCGTAAATAAAACCTTCATACCTGAATATTCTGCGGAATGGGCAGGCGGTTTAATACAGGTGAACACAAAAGATATTCCCTCAAGGAATTTTATGAATGTGCAGGTAGGTACCAATTTCAACACCAATACCATTGGCAAAGATTTTTATATATATAAAGGAGGAAAGCTCGACTGGCTTGGCATTGACGATGGCACAAGGGCTTTGCCAGGTAACTTCCCCACAAAAAACCAGTTTTCGGTATTAGGCAGCAGTGAAAAAACACAGCTCGGCACACCGGTAGCTTCAGGCAGCTGGGCGCCCGAAAAGAAAGGCAGTTTTTTGCCAACGCTTGGACAAACGTTCCAGTTTAACTCCGGCTTTGCAAGCAAAGTATTGAAAGATAAAGACCTCGGCGGCGTTATCTCTGTTACCTACAACAGGAGTTTAAGGAATCTTGATTACAACAACAGCTTCTATAATATAGATGGAACTAAAGCCGATCCTTCGTTCCGGTATCATAACAATCGTTATTCAAACGATGTTTTATGGGGTGCGTTGGCCAACTTCTCTTTAAGGCTTAACAGCAATCACAAAATTTCTTTCAGAAATATTATTAATACAAATTCTTCTGACTATACAACCCTGCGTACAGGTAAAGATTTTGAATCGAATGCACAAACCGGCGAGAACATAAAAGCCTATGAATATGCTTTCAGAAACAATACTTTTTTCAATACGCAGTTAAATGGCGAGCACAATATCCCATCGCTGAAAAGCAAGATTAACTGGTTTGGCAGCTTCACCATTCTTGATCAATATCTTCCCAAACAAAGACGCTTACAATACAACCAGGCAGCAGGAGACGATACGGCGCCATACCTTGCTTTGTTATCAAACACATTGTCCCAAAAAACAGGAAGTATATTTTATTCAGACCTGAATGATTATATATACAATGCCGGCGGCGATATTACTACCAGCTTTAACCTGTTTGGTCAAAAACAAACTGTAAAAGGCGGATATAATTTCCAGGTGAAAGACAGGATTTATGATGCACGTCCTTTCTCGGTAACATTGCCTTCCGATAATCCGGGATTAAAAGCGCTCGACCCGTCGCAGATATTTAATGCTTCAAATTTCGGCGATGGCAGTAACCAACTTCATTTTGATGAAATACCCGGCATTTATTACAGGTATATAGCCAATTCAATTTTAAATGCAGGTTATATTCAATTTGATAATGCTTTCACCGATTGGTTACGCATAGTTTGGGGCGCCCGTTATGAATATTTTGACCAATTAGTAGGCAGTGTTTATAAATCAGACCCGCGTTTTAATTGGCAAAAGAAAGGCGATCTTTTGCCTGCCTTAAATATCACTTTTAAATTAAACAACAGAACTAATTTAAGAATTGCCGGTTCGCAAACCATTGTAAGGCCGGAATTCAGGGAACTGACCGGAACAGCATTTTATGATTTTGAAGTAGGCGCCACTATCATTGGCAATCCTAACCTTGTAAGAACAAAAATTACCAATGCCGATATCCGCTATGAAGTATATAGCCGGCCCGGTGAACTCTTTACCCTCGGCGCATTTTATAAATATTTCCAAAGCCCGATAGAGCTTGCATTTAACCAGACAGGTGCCGGAGGTTCAAGCACATTTAATTATCTCGATAACAATAATTCAAAAGCGCAAACTTTTGGTGGTGAAATTGAGTTTCGCAAAAAGCTTGATTTCTGGCCTGCTTTCGAGCGCTTTACCGTGCAGGGAAATTTCTCTTACATCTACAACCGCGTAAAGTTCCAGGAGCAATCGCTTAACAGGCCAATGCAGGGCCAGTCGCCATATCTTATAAATGCAGCAATGCAATATGATGTTAAAGAAATTGGCTTAAGCACCACTTTATTGTTCAACCAGATTGGAAGACGCATATTGTATGTGGGCAATGAGCAGGTGCCTGCAATATGGGAAGCGCCAAGGCCGCTGCTCGACCTGCAGATTGCCAAGAAATTAATGCATAATAAGAGTGAATTGAAGCTCAACATTGCAAACCTTATAAACAAGCGCGCCAATTTTTATCACGACCTCGATGGCAACAAAGTGTACAATAAAGGTGCTGACGCGTTGGCTATATCAAGGAATTACGGTACTAACGTAAGCCTGTCTTTTTCATATAATATAAAATAAATTAAAACTTTAAATCAAATACAAATGAACAAGCTACTTAGCTGTGCAGCATTATTAATCTTATTATTAGGTTCATGCCGCAAAATTCAGGAAGATGTAATTATTCACCCGGGCGGCAGCGGCAGTGATTCTACTGAAGAAAACACTGTTCTTGAAGGAAAGATTTCTTCAGACAGGACACTGAAAGCGAACTATGTATATAAGATCCGTGGATTTGTTTACGTAGTGAACGGCGCCAAGCTTACCATTGAACCGGGCACTGT
>JAEWBD010000036.1 GCA_023391315.1 Bacteroidota bacterium
GAAGTAATCATATACCCTGCGCATGGTGCAGGCAGCAGTTGCGGGAAGAATATAGGCCCGCAAACATCCAGCACTATTGGTAATGAAAAACAAAACAATTATGCTTTGCAGGCAACCAATAAGGAGGAATTCATTAAAGCTGTAACTGAAGGCCTTTCCGCCCCGCCCCAATATTTTCCTGTCAATGCCAAAATAAACAAGGAAGGGTATGAAAGCATTGACGCTGTGCTTGAAAAAGCGTTGAAACCATTGAGCGCTCAGGAAGTAAAAACCCAGGTGAATAATGATGATATACTCTTGCTTGATACGCGGCCAGCAGCTCAGTTTACCGCAGGCTTTATACCCGGTTCAATATTTATTGGCCTCGATGGCCGTTTTGCCGAGTGGGCAGGCAGCATTTTGCCCTTTGATAAAACACTGCTATTAATCACAGAGCCCGGTAAAGAAAAAGAAAGCGTTGTGCGGCTTACCCGCGTTGGCTTCAGCAGGTTTGCCGGTTATATGGGTGGCGGTTTTGATGCATGGAGAGCTGCCGGGGAAGACGTTGATATGGTGATTAATGTAGAGGCTGATGAACTGGCAATGGACATACCCTTTGATGAAAAGTTAGTGGTAATAGACGTGAGAAGGGAAACCGAATTTGCCGATGGGCATGTGAAAGATGCTGTAAACATTCCGCTGGACAGCCTTACGGATCCGGGAAGTATGGCCAATATTGAAGACGACCAAAACCTTTACCTGCATTGTGCAAGTGGTTTCAGGAGCGTTATTGCAGCTTCTTTATTTAAGAGGCAGGGCATTCATAACCTGTATAATGTGCTTGGCGGCTGGAACAAAATAAAGGAAGAAGAAAAAATTCAGACAGAAAAAGAAAAAAGCATATTGAATTAAGTAAAGGCTATTATGCTTCGGCGAGATCAAGCGGGATCTCTAGAGTAAACGTGCTTCCTTTTCCAAGCGTGCTTTCCACTCTTATTTTTCCTTTGTGTGCATCTATAACGCTCTTAACATAACTCATTCCAAGGCCAAATCCTTTTACATTATGAATATTGCCGGTATGTGCACGGTAAAATTTCTCAAATATCCTTTTAACGGTTTCCTTGCTCATTCCTATACCATTATCCTGCACCTGTATAATAAAATGTTTGGCGGTTCTGTGGGTTACCAGCTTAACAACCAGGTTTTCCTTTGAATATTTAATGGCATTATCAATAAGATTGGAAAGTATATTGGTAAAATGCACCTCATCCACCGTTACAGTATCATTGGCCGCATTCAGCAGCAGCTCTATTTTACCGTTTTTTTCCTGCAGTTGCAGTTGGTAGTTGTCTGTAATTTGCGCTAATATTTCATGAATATGCACAGGAACAAGGTTAAGCCTGAATTCCTGTTTTTCCATTAAAGCAGCCTGCAGTATGGTTTCAACATGCTTATTCATTCTTTTATTTTCATCTTTTATAATATTGTTGAAATACTGCCATTTGGTTTTATCATTAATAACCTTGTCGTTCTTTAAAGCGTCTACGGCAAGCGAAATAGTGGCAAGCGGCGTTTTAAATTCATGTGTCATATTATTAATAAAATCGCTCTTTATTTCACTCATTTTTTTCTGGTTAAGCATGGTTCTTACCGTAATGTAAAAAGCTGCAATTATGATTACCGTAAACAATACAGAAAAAACAATCATCCAGGTGAGCGACTGCCATACCTGCGATTTAAAATCGGGGATAATAATAAAGAGATGTTCGTTTGCCAGCAGTCCATCGAAGTTTGAATTCGAAATAGGGATAACCCTTCTGCGAAAATGAGTGGTATCGGCAGATTCTTTATCAAAGTGTTCGCTCTGCATTTCGAGCACGAAATCATCTGAATTGGAAGTAACGGCAAATTCAAAACGCAGGTTCTCTAATCCCTCTTTATTAAAAGCCTTAACCAGTTTACTTTGTATATCGCCAATGGTATAGCGGTCAGAAATAGTCGGCATGCGGGAAATACTGAACGATAAATCGTTTGGCAATAGCTGGAAGCCTGGCCGCCTGGCACCAAACTTCATACCGCCGCTCATTACATGCTTGCTTAAGTCTTCGGCCACATCAAGCCCTGCTTTATCAACCCTGTCAATAAAGCGTTCCTGCTGAATTAAAAGTTGATTTTTAAACCAGTTAATCTGTATTAAAATTATACCGATAAGCGATAAAGAAATTAATACGATGATGATAGGAAAAACTCTCTTCATTACTTAAACAAAGATATTTGCTGTATCAGCCTGCTGAAAGTAGTAAATTATCTTTATCAGCAATTTAACTGATTAATTTTCTGTTTAGAAAACAAAGTTTAGCTTGTTTTAATTACATTCAATTATGGAAAGATTAGAGCCGGGAACAATATTAATAGCTGACCCTTTTTTAAAAGATCCGAATTTTTTACGAACAACCATTTTTTTATGCGAGCACAGGGCAGAAGGAAGTTTTGGTTTTGTGCTTAACCGCCAACTGGATTATGTAATAGGCGACCTTATCAAAGATCTCGAAGGCTG
>JAEWBD010000222.1 GCA_023391315.1 Bacteroidota bacterium
CCATCGTTGAAGCTGCGGGTTGCGGCCTGCCTGTTATTGCTTCGCCCACCGGCGGCCCGAAAGAGATTATCGAGAACAGCAATAACGGAATTTTAGTTGACGTGGAAGATCCTGCTGCTATTGCAGCAGCATTAAAAAAGATAATTGCCGACCAGAGTTTATGGGAAGAATATTCTGGCAATGGCATTAAAGCCTCTACGCATGATTACTCCTGGGAAACACATGCAAATAAATATGTTGAGCTTCTAAGCAAGGTTTTAGAAGGCAAGCATACCGGCGAAAAAAGTTATGTGCCTAAAACAGCGTATGGTAAAAAATTATCGGCTGCGCAAATGGCCTTTGTTTCAGATATTGACGGAACCCTGTTTGAAGAAGATAATACAGAAGGCCTCGACGAATTATTGCAATGGATAAAAAATAACAGGGAGAAAATGATCTTTGGCGTTGCCAGTGGCAGAAACAGGCAGTTAACACTGGATGGCCTGCACAGTAAGAACATAAAAGATTTTGATGTGCTGATTTGTTCAGCCGGATCGGAAATTTATTATACGGATAAACTTATTCCTGATTATGGTTATGAAAACTATATTAACCGCCAGTGGAAGCGCGAAGAATTAAAAAGGGTGCTTGAATCATTTAAAGGCATTCATTTGCAGGGCCCTGATGCACAATGGCCTTTTAAACTTAGTTATTATGTGGATGAAGATTTTACAAGAACTGATCTTCAAAACCTCTATAAATTTTTGAATGACCGTAAACTAAGGGCTAAGATATTGCTTACTGAAAACCGTTATCTTGACCTGTTGCCATTTCGTTCGGGCAAAGGCAGCGCCGTGCGGTACCTGAGTAATAAATGGAAACTGCCTTTGGAAAAATTTATAACTGCCGGCAACAGCGGTAATGATATTGATATGGTGCGGGGTAAAATACGCGGTATAGTAGTAGCCAATTATAGTGAAGAAATGCAGGCACTTAAGAATAACCGGCAGGCTTATTTTGCCAAACAGCCATTGGCCAAAGGCGTGCTGGAAGGTATTAACCATTACACTTCGCAGGATAGCTTTAATGATTGAAAAGACTGAAAACCCCGAGAGTTCCAAAACCTCCGGGGTTTTTGCAGATGCATTTGTAGCACAAAAAAACAAAGCCGAAAATCCTTAAGCAATTTTCTTCAACGCATATTATATTTACCTGCTTTATAATTTTATTGCAGTTAAAATAATCATCAATGAAAAAATCATCCCGCAGAAAATTTATACTTACATCTGCAGCAGGCAGCGTTGCTTTAGCTGTAAATGCAAAATCACTCAATATGAAAAGTAAACAAATAGCACATCATGTTTTTTTCTGGCTTAAGAATGACGGTTCTGCTGAAGACCGCGATAAATTGGTGGAAGGCGTAAAGACCTTATCAAAAATTCCCGAAATAAAAGAGTTGCAGGTGGGCATTGTTGCCGATACTGAAAAACGCGATGTGGTGGATGCTTCATGGGCAGTTTCTGAATTAATGTTTTTTGATACACTGGCCGACCAGGCTAATTATCAAAGTCATCCCATTCACCAGGAGTTTATTAAAAATTACAGCGGGCTTTGGAGCAAGGTGGTAGTGTATGATATACAGAAGGTGTAGAGCCCTCACCCTCGTTCGCTTTCTACTTTTGTTGAGGGATGCCCGGCTTCGAAAAATGTTATATAATTTGAATACGGGTGGCTGATTGTTGGAAGTCTGTTGCACTGTAATGCGGCCTGACTTTCTTTATCTTATTTCGCGGTTAATCCAAAAATTAAAGCAGTTTCATTCACAACCCGCAGCCGCCATAAAATATTACAGTACAAGTGCTGTGACACAACCGTGATGCCATAAAAACCATTGCTGGTAACCTTAAAAAATCTTTTAAGCGCAGCGTAAAATAAATAAACATCGAAGCCTGATTAAGGATGTTAGTAACTACCAGTGGCGGGTTTTATGATAATATTAAAACAGGGGGCATCGCTCCCGGTAAATCGCAGGAAACGAGGTGAATTTTATTAACATCACACGTGCAAAAAATACTCCGTTTTAACCCTTAAACAGCATATAAATCATTAAATTTGCGGGCTTTATTTTTTTAGCGATTTTATATTACATGTAAATAACGAATGGAAGAAAATCAACTACCGCAGGAAACTGCAGATAACGATCGCGTCATCCAGGTAAATATTGAAGAACAAATGAAAACGGCCTACATTGATTATTCAATGTCGGTTATTGTTGGCCGTGCCTTACCCGATGTGCGTGATGGCTTTAAGCCAGTGCACCGCAGGATTTTATATGCGATGAACGAACTGGGTTTAAGTTATAACCGTCCTTATAAAAAATGCGCCCGTATAGTGGGAGAGGTGCTGGGTAAATATCACCCGCACGGTGATGGCGCTGTATATGATGCGCTGGTGAGAATGGGACAGGAGTGGAGCATGAACCACACACTTGTTGACAAACAGGGAAACTTTGGCAGTCCCGATGGCGACCCGCCTGCGGCCATGCGTTATACAGAAGCAAGACTGGAGCGTTTGGCAGAAAGCATGCTGGATGATATTGAAAAAGAGACCGTGGATTTCCAGTTAAACTTTGATGATTCGCTGGAAGAGCCCGTTGTATTGCCCACACGTATTCCGCAGTTGCTGGTAAATGGTTCCAGCGGTATTGCCGTAGGTATGGCAACGAATATGATGCCGCACAATTTGTCAGAAGTTATCGATGGTTGTATTGCACATATTGACGATAAAGAAATATCAGCAGAAGATTTAATGAAATATGTAAAAGCGCCGGACTTTCCAACAGGCGGCGTTATTTACGGCATGGATGGTGTGCAGCAGGCCATGCTTACCGGCAGGGGAAGGGTAGTGTTGCGGGGTAAATGCCATGTGGAAACAAAAGCAAGCGGCCGTGAACAAATTATTATTACGGCTGTGCCTTACCAGGTAAACCGCGATACGTTAACCGACCGCATTGGCCAGTTGGTAAATGATAAAACAATTGAAGGCATTGCACATGTAAATAATGAAAGCAATAAGAAAGAAGGCACCCGTATTGTAATTGATTTGAAACGTGATGGCGTTGCAACCGTTATCATCAATCAATTATATAAATATACCGAACTGCAAACAAGCTATGGTATTAATAACGTTGCATTAAGTAAGGGAAGGCCAAAGACTCTAAATGTAAAAGTGCTTATAAGCGAGTTTATTGATTTCAGGATGGAGGTGGTTATTCGCCGCGCCAACTATGAACTGCGAAAAGCACAGGAAAGGGCGCATATTTTAAATGGTTACTTAATTGCCCTGGATCACCTGGATGAAGTTATACGGTTAATAAGAAATTCACCCACACCTGAAACTGCAAAAGAAAATCTAATAAATGCAGGCTGGGGTTTGGATGAAATCCAGGCTAAAGCCATCCTTGAATTAAGGTTGCAGCGCCTTACCGGTATGGAGCGTGAAAAGATCAAGGAAGAATACGAAGAACTGCAAAAGCAAATTGCCGGTTTGGAAGCCTTGCTTGCCAGTGAAGAATTAAGGTATGATCTTATAAAGAGAGAATTACTGGAAGTAAAAGAAAGATACGGTAAGCCCAGGCAAACAGAAATTCAGTACCTGGCCAACGAAATGCGCATTGAAGATTTAATTGAAAAAGAAGATGTGGTAATCACCATTTCGCATTTGGGTTATATAAAAAGAACCAGTGCATCTGAATACCGCCAGCAACGTCGTGGTGGCCGTGGCGCCATTGGCAGCAAAACAAGGGATGAAGATTATGTAGAACATTTGTTTGTTGCTTCCACACATGATACTATGCTGTTCTTTAGCCAGCAGGGAAGATGTTACTGGCTTAAGGTATATGAAGTGCCGGATGGCGAAAAGCAAAGTAAAGGCAGGGCAATTCAGAACATGGTGCAGTTAGTGCAGGGTGATAAAGTGAGGGCCATTATGAACGTTAAAAACCTTGAAGACAGGGAGTTTGTTGAAGGGCATAATATAGTGCTGTGTACCAGGAAGGGAGTTGTTAAAAAAACAGCGCTGGCAGACTTCAGCAGGCCAAGGGCCACAGGTGTTAATGCCATTACCATTTTGGAAGGAGATGAATTGCTTACAGCACGGTTAACAGATGGAAGTTCTGAAATAATGATGGCCGTAAAAAGCGGCAGGGCTATTCGTTTTCCAGAAGAGAAAGTAAGGGCGACAGGCCGCGGCGCCATTGGCGTTGGCGGAATTGAAGTAGATAATGCAAAGGATGAAGTAATTGGTATGATTTGTGTCCAAAGGAACGAAACTGCAAAAACGGTTTTGGTTGTTAGTGAAAAAGGTTTTGGCAAACGTACCAGGGTTGATGAATACCGCATTACCAACAGGGGCGGCAAAGGTGTAAAAACCATCAATGTAACAGAAAAAACAGGCAGCCTTGTAGGCATTCTCGATGTTGAAGAAAGCGAAGATTTATTAATCACCTGTAAGTCTGGCATTATTTTAAGAACATCAGTTAAAAATATAAAAGAAGCCGGCCGCGCCACGCAGGGTGTTAAATTAATACGATTGGATGAAGGGGATGAAATAGCCGCCATCACCAAACTGAATGAACAGGAAGAAGAACCCGAAATTAATGATGCTGCAGATGATGATATTATCATCACCGAAGCTGGAAGCGATATTATGGAGAACGATAATAATGAAGAAGGTGAAAATAAGGAGGGCAGCGACAGTAATTCAGAGAATGATAAGGATGAAAATGCAACCGTTTAAAAATTGATTAACAGATAACAACTATAAATTTGGTTAACAATAAAATTTAAATACAGAATGATGAAAAAAATAATTCTATTGATTGCGTTTTCATTTTCACTCAGTTACCTTATGGCGCAGGATGGCGATGTTATAGCGCTGTATGTACAGCAAAAAAAGTTTGATAAGGCTAAGGAGGAGGTTGATAAAATGGTGAATAATCCTAAGCTTAAAGAAAAGGATAAGCCAACAGCCTTGCTGTGGAAAATGTATGTGTATGGACAGATGTATGGCGATTCAGCCATGGGACCGCAGAATCCGAATGCCGATGCTGAAGCGCTGGATGCTTTTAGTCAATATCAGCAAATAGATCCTTCTTTAAAACAAATGAAAGAAGGCAATTTCTCGAATGGATTAAGCAGTGTTTATAATGGGTATATTGTAAGAGGTAATGAATATTGGAAAAACAAAACCTGGGATAGCGCTTTTAAATATTTTTCGAAAGCTGAAAGGCTGGGACAGGTAATGATAGATAATAAAATGACCCAGTCCACTTCCACGATAGATACTACAATGGTTTTGTTTACCGGCGTTGCCGCTCAGAATTCCAAGCAAATTGATTCTGCAGCCAAATATTATGCGAGGCTCGCCGATTTAAAAATTACCGGCGAAGACTATGAAAGCATTTACCAATTTTTGATCCAGTACTCCATGGATAAAAAAGATGATGCTTCTTTTAAAAAATACCTTGCACTTGCAAAAGAATTGTATCCAAGTAACAATGCAACCTGGTCTCAGTATGAAATGAGTAACATGACCGCCAATTCAAGCTTATCGGAGCTTTTGCAGAAATATGAACAGGAAGCCGCTGCAGGCAGCATGGACGAACAAAAGATTGTGGGCTATGCTGAAGCCTTTGCCACTAACGATTCAGCACAGCTAAAAGGTCTCGACAGCGCTCAGAAAGTTCAGATGAAACTTGCAGCAGCACGGGCTTATGGTAAAGCATTTGAGGCAACCAGTGGTGCCAATGGATTATATGCCTTTGGCGCAGGATATTATTATCATTATGCCTTTGAAACTTTAGACGACCGTTATCATAGCTATACAGGCGAATCTGCTGCCCTGAAAGCTAAACGCGATGAAGTGGCCAAGGAAGAAGGTGTTTATGCCGATTCTTCAGCACAATGGCTTGAAAAGGCTTTTACTATACTC
>JAEWBD010000061.1 GCA_023391315.1 Bacteroidota bacterium
TGGCGAAACAACGAGGCTTGTTTGCACGGCCTGGTTATCTAACTGTATGTATTCATCAAAAGTGAGTGTTATCCTGTTTGTTTTAAAATTAAGCGCTGAATCTTTTGGGGTTGCCGAAACCAATACCGGCGGCAGGGAATCCCTCGGGCCGCCTGTTGGCGGAATAATATTGGCGCAGGATGTTTGTACCTGTATTTCAATAATGGAAAAGATGATGAGAATAAAAAAGGAATAATATTTCTTCAAGCGATTTTTTCTTTAAAGTTCAAACATAATAGCTTTATTTGGTTTCACTTCCTAATAATCCGATAAATTGTCTTAACCCTGATTGACGAATTCATTCATTTGCCGGCTTAAAAAATAATCCAGGTAAATTCCTGCCAATCTTATAACTCATAAATGTCGGTTCAGGTTATTTTTACACTTCATGCAAAAACCACTTAAAATATTACAGGCGTCGGCAGGTTCGGGTAAAACCTTCAGCCTCGCCGCGCATTACCTCACCTTATTATTCAGCGGCGAAAATAAATACCGCGAACTGCTGGCCGTAACCTTTACAAATAAGGCTACGGAAGAAATGAAAACCCGCATTTTAAATGTGTTGAAAGGCTTGGCCAAAGGTGATGAAAACGTGGACAGTTACCGCAATATTATTTTAAAGACACATCCGCACCTGGCAGGCGAAGCATTAAAACAAAATGCGGATAAAATATATAGAAAAATATTACACGATTACAGCCGGTTTGCTGTAAGCACTATTGATGGTTTTGTGCAGAAAGTAATACGCGGTTTTGCATTTGAACTTGGATTAAGTGCAGATTATGCGCTGGAGATGAATTATGATAAAGTGAAAGACGAACTGGTGCAGAAAATGGATGCATCGCTGGACAATAATAAACAGTTGCTGGAATGGATAATTGCGCTGGCGCTGGAACGCATCAGCGATAATAAAAACTGGGATTATAAGTTTGAACTAGGCAATCTTATCAACGAGATATTCAAAGAAAGTTTTGAAGTATTTGAGCAGGCGCTCGCAACGATTGGTACCGAAAATATTGATGCACTTTTTCAACGTTATAATGAAGCAACAAAACAGGAAATTGACACATACGAAAAACAACTGGCTGAATATGGAAAGCAGGCTGTAGCTCTATTTGAGCGTTATAATGTAGATAAAACAGACTTTGTACAGGGTAGCCGGAACTGGTTGTGGAAGCTGCATGCATTCATCAATAACGACCAGGAAAAATTTGCCAAAATTTTTGCATTGATTGATAACCCGGATGCATGGTTTAAACCCGGCAAAGGCGACGAAAGCATGTACCGGGAGCTAAACAGCTTACTGAAAACCATTCAATCATTTTATGAAGAAAAGGTTGGCTCGTACGAATTGGCCATTGCCTTCAGAAAAAATTTATATTATTTAAGGTTGATGCAGGAAGTGGTCACGCTGTTATCGGCTTACCGCAATGAAAATGATAACCTGCTGATAAGCGATGCACAAAAACTCATTACAGGCATTACCGGTGATGCCGGTGATAACCCTTCTTTTATTTGGGAAAAAGTTGGTGAACGCTACCGTAATTTTTTGTTTGATGAATTCCAGGACACTTCCGTTAACCAGTGGAAAAGTTTCAGGATGTTACTTGCAAATACGCTGGCATCCGCTGAAGGAAAATATATAGACAATTTGATTGTAGGCGATACTAAGCAAAGCATTTACCGCTGGCGCAACGGCGACTGGAACATATTGCACCAGCAGGCAAAAAAGGATATAGGCGAACTGTATATTTTAGAAGAAAGCCTTGCGGAAAATTACCGCAGCGCTGCCAACATCATTGACTTTAATAATAATTTATACCAACTCTTGCCGGCATTAATGCAATCCTATCTAAACAATGCTGTTGAGGAACAACCGCCTGCTATAAGCGAATGGTGGAACAGCAACGGTTTCAGTGAAGTAATAACATCGGTGTATGCAGGGGCTGAGCAATCCAAAGCGCCTTCTACAAAACCCGGCGGCACTATAAAAGTGAAACGTTTTAGTAAAGCGGAAGATGATACAGCGCGTTATACTGAAACCGTTTTCCGCGGGCAGGTATTGAACGATGTGATTCAGGAAATTGAAGCGCTGATACAGGAAAAAAATTATGCACGCAAAGACATAGCCATTTTAGTGCGTTCCAATTTTGAAGCAACCGCCTGTGTTGAAAAACTGATGCAACATAAGATCCCGGTTATAAGCGGTGATGCACTGCTCATCAGTAATAACCTTGCAGTTGATCTTATCATTAACACTTTAAAAGTTATAACCGGCATTGATGAACAAACAGCTTTGTATAAAGCCAATTGCATTGCCTTGTATCATGCTGTGCATCAAAACCAGGTAGCGCCTAATCTCTATTGCGACCTGAATGAAAAATCTTTATCACAATTAGATAATGTTTTGCCCGCTCCTTTATGCGCCAACTGGCAGCAATGGCTTCAATTACCATTGGCTGAATTAGTGGAAAACTTAATTGCAAGCTACCAGCTTAACCATCTTCAGCAACATATTCCCTATTTGCTTGCATTCCGCGATTTAATTGGCAACGCCACAAAGCCGGGCGAAAAAGGTATCGGCGCTTTTTTGGAATGGTGGGAAGAAGAAGGCTGTAAAAAATCATTGCCATCACCCGATGGTGCTGATGCGGTGCAGGTAATTACTATCCATAAATCTAAAGGGCTGGCATTTCGTGCGGTGTTTGTGCCGTTTTGTATATGGGACAATGAAACAAAAGCCAACTCCGTATTCTGGGTTCCGGCGCAGGATACCTTGTACCATGAATTAGGCAATATGCCTTTGCGCTTCAGCAAGGCGCTTGCCCGTACTTCGGTTGCCATGGCTTATTTTAAAGAAGTGCTGTACAGCAATATGGACAGCCTCAATATGCTGTATGTGGCCACTACCCGTGCTAAAGATTTTTTATACCTCGCCACCATGTTTAAAAAGGAAGCGGATAAATTATCCAATATTGGCGACGTGATCAATGCGGCGATGCAAGAGTTTAATCCTGAATTTGCAAAAGATAATTTGTATGAAAACGCAGCTTACATATTGACTGCTGCTGCGCCGCCTGAACGTTCGTGCATTACACTTGAAAATTATCCTACTTCGCAAAGGCTTTCAGACCTGTATGTAGCCACAGAAGACAAACATATTATTCATTTACTGAACACGGAAAAATCAGGCCGCAGGGGTTCCCTGGCGCACGATGTTTTAGCCAACGCCTCCAATGAAGATGAAACCGATGAGTACCTGGATAAGCTATTATCAGAAGGTGTAATACAGGAAGAAGAAAGGCAACCTTTAAAACAGGCGGCAATGGATGTATTGCAGCATCCTGAACTGAGTAAGCTTTTGCATCAATCGGGGCACAGCATTATTGAAAGAAATATTATTGATATACACGGCCGCATACAACGCCCCGATCGGATATTGATAAAAGACGACAGTGTTTTATTGCTCGATTATAAATTCACTTTGGAACAAAGTGATAAACATGTTGAACAGGTATTGAAGTATAAAGACCTGTTACATCAGATGGGTTATGCGGATGTGCAGCCTTATTTGTTTTATGCGGTTAGGAAGGAGTTGAAGAAAGTAAGCTAGTTATATAGCCGAAAGTATTAAACGGGTTTAATAAAATGACAGGCAGGTTACAGACAATGATTGTTACGTTTACCTGCTTATTTATAGTTCATCATTTATAATTAAGATATTGAAACCTTTTTTAAAAGAAGTAGCGGAAGACCTGGTTAAAAAGTTTGGATTGGATATTCAACATTGTGCCATTGTGTTCAATAACAAACGGCCTGCCGTGTATTTGCAAAAATACCTGGCGGATATTATTCAAAAGCCTTTTTTTAGTCCTTCCATATTTACCATACAGGAATTTTTTAACGAGGCTGTGCAGGAAAAGCCCGCCGATTTTTATATGCAGTTTTTCACGCTGCTGGAAATTTATAATCAATTATTGACAGAAGAAGGTTTGCCTGCTGTAAAAAGCAGCCAGTTCTTTGGCCTTGCCAAAATTATTCTCACCGATTTTAACCAGGTGGACAGCGACCTCGTAGATGCTGATAAACTGTATAAAGAACTGGAAGATATAGCGGCCATCAACCTGGAGTTTGATTATCTGACACCGGAACAATATGCATTTTTATCGCAGTTCTGGCAATCTTATTCTGAAGGAAAACATAAGCGGCAGCAGGAATTATTCATCCAAATGTGGCGCAGGATGCCACGGCTTTATCATCGTTTTCATGCAGCACTTTTGGCGAAGAAACATATAACACCAGGCGGCGCTTACCGAAAGCTGGCAGGCATGGACATAACAGAAATGGCCTACCTGAAAAACTTTGAGAAAGGCAAAATCATCTTCGTTGGTTTTAATGTATTAAGCCGTGCCGAAGCACAATTGTTTACCAAACTCCAGCAAGCGGGCCAGGCCTTATTTTATTTTGATGCGGATGAATATTATTTAAATGATTCCTTGCAGGAAGCGGGTTTGTTTTTGCGCAGGAATATTCACCAACTGCATTTAAAAAATGAGTTTGCGCAGCCCGTTAATTTAATGAAGACAGCCACGCACAATGTTGATGTATATAAAGTGCAGGGGCAGGCAGCGCAGGCTAAAATACTCAATCATATCCTTGCCAATGATTATGTGCAGCCAACGGAAGTGGACGCTGTGGCGGTAATATTAGCCGATGAAACTTTGCTCTTGCCGGCATTGCAAACCATTCCTTCGCAGGCAGATGATAAGCCTGTAAATCTCAACGTAACAATGGGTTTTCCGCTGGCTGTTTCAACGGTATTTGGGCTGGCTGACTTATGGTTAAGCTGCCAGTTGGAAATGTTCAATCATATACATTCATTAAAATACACTTCGCCGCATATTACCTACCAGCAGCTTGAATCTTTTCTCACACACCCGCTTACGGGATTAACGGAGAAAATGAAGAATAAGATTAGAAAGGCATTGATTGATGAGAACATTGTGCATGTAGAACAAACGCGTTTGATAAGACAGGGTGGCATATTGCAAAAATTCTTCACACAGACAGAACAACCCAAACAATTAATAACAGCTTTGCTGGATGTATTGAATTTTGTGCTGAATAATCTTTCGCAACAAAAACAATTAAAGAATATAGATGCTGAGCTGTTTGTGAAAACCATTCATGAACTTAACCGGCTTAACGATAATATTAAAGATTACCTCGAAAATGAAGAACTGCCTTTTGTTGCAGCGCTTATCCAAAAAGCATTGCAAAATATTAATGTGCCGTTAAGCGGCGACCCCTTGCAGGGCATTCAGTTAATGGGTTTACTGGAAACGCGTAACCTTAATTTTAATAAGCTTGTTTTCCTGGGTTTTAATGAAGGCATCATTCCGAAGACATCTATTGGCAACAGTTTTATACCAGACAGTTTGCGCAGGGTTTATGGCCTGCCGGTGCTGGAAAACCTTGATGCTGTTTCGGCTTACATGGTGTATCGTTTATTGCAGCGGGCCGAACATATTTCCATCGTATATAATTGTTTGACTGATGAAACCACCAGCGGGGAACCCAGCCGCATTTTAAAACAACTGGAATATGAAAGTGGCTTTAAGTTCAATTATTATGAACTGGATCTGCCTGTGCAGGCAGCAGAGAGACAGACTATAGAAATTGATAAAAAGAACCCGATGGTAAGAGCGCGTTTGCTGCGCTATCTTACCAAAGAAAAAACGTTGTCACCTTCTGCTATTACCACGTATATCGCCAATCCTGTTGATTTCTTTTTTAGTTATGTGGCGAATATAAAAGAGCCCAAAGAAGTAACGCCTGTAGTGGAAGCGAATGAAATTGGTTCTATCCTGCATGCGGCGATGGAGCATTTTTATCGCCCTGTATTAAGACAGGAAGTAAGCAAAGAATGGATTGAAGACCGGCTTAAACAAAAAGATGCGCTTATTAAAAAAGCTTTTGCCAAAGTACGCAACATGCCACAGGCAGATACTTACGAATTTTCCGGCATGCAGCGCGTGGTTTTGGCAATAGTGGATGCCTACATCAATATCATTACCGAACGCGATATGGCAGATGCGCCTTTTACCATTATGGCGCTTGAAGAAAAAATCAATGCGGAAATTCCTTTCCAGCTAAAGGGCAAACAACAAAGCATTAAAATATTTGGTATTGTTGACCGCATTGATGTTAAAAACGGTGTAACAAGGATTGTGGATTATAAAACCGGAAAGGATGACCTCACTTTTAACGCAATTGACAAATTGTTTGACACCAATGACAAATACATCAACAAGGCGCTGATACAAACAATGATTTATGCAGATGCATATGAGAAAAAATTACGCAGCCAGCATGTACAACCGGTATTGTATGTGGTGCGCACGATGAAAGATAAAGGCATTGTTTTTTCGTCGAACCGCAAAGCCCTTGAAGGGCCTTTTCTCGCTGAACTGAAACCTGCATTCCTGGCAGGCCTTGAAAATAAACTGGCTGAATTGTTTGATGAAGACATTCCTTTCAAAGCCAGTGAAGTGGCCGACAATTATATGTATTCCATTTATACCACCTTGTTTTAGGGGTTCTCCAAAAAACTTTTCTTCGTTTCTCGTTCGCCATGTTCGTCTTTGCTTACCCCCGCACCGAAGATGGAACGAACGAAGTGCGGCCATGGGGTTAATCTATGTCCGGGGAAAAAATTCGTGCTGCCCGGTAACATTTATAAACCGATAATATTTTATACATTTTTATTAGCCGGACTGCCATTAGCCTTAGACTGCAGGCATTCTTTAACCTCCGCTGGCATGCTAATTGTCTTAACATGCATAATACTTAATCTAAAAAATTAAATTATGTCAAATACTAACGAAAGCCTGGGCAATAAAATCGCTGAGGCAGTTGATGATGCGGGCACTGCCATTAAAAATGGTGTAAAGGATATAAAAACAAATACAGAAAATGATGCAAGGCGCGCAGACAATGAAGCCTATAAAGCGGCTAACGATGCAAAAGGCGAAGCCGGCAATATCTTCGACAAGATTGGCGGTAAAATTAAAAACGCAGTAAGCGATGCTAAGACGTCTTCTGAAAATGCAGCCAATACGGCAAAGAATGAAAGTGAAAAGGCTGCCAACAATTTGGATAATGAAGCAAGAAAAGCAGCAAGGGACGAAAGAGATCAAAATAATATTTAGTAGAAACACTCAAACAGCAGCAATTTCTGCCAGGGAGCACAATCGTTTATTGAAAAAAGGGGCCGGTTATTGGTAAATAACTAACCGCTAAACTGTGCTATTTTTATAAAAAAATTGCATGGCGGAAAAAGGTTTACTTTTTATTCCTGATATAAGCGGCTTTACAAAATTTGTACACGAGAATGAAATTGAACATAGCCGTATTATTATTGAGGAACTGTTGGAAAATATTATCAACTCCAATGAAATTGGATTGAAAATTTCCGAAGTGGAAGGCGATGCGGTTTTATTTTATCGCTTTGGCAATCCGTCTTTTGAAGAAATATGCGGCCAGGTGGAGAAGATGTTTTGCAATTTTCAAAAGCAGCTAAAAAATTATGAAAAAACACGCATGTGTGTTTGCGCTGCCTGCAAAAGCGCTGTCAACCTGAGCCTGAAAATTATAACGCATCACGGCGAATTTTCTTCTTATACTGTAAAAGATTTTAATAAGCTGATCGGGAAAGATGTAATTATTGCCCACCAGTTGTTAAAGAATGATATAAACCTGCATGAGTATTGGCTGGATACGAATACTCTAACCGCTGCTAAAGAAAATAACAGGAACCTGCCTCAATGGGCACAATGGCAACCTGGTATAAAGCAAACAGAAATCGGCGATATTGATTTCACCTACTGCATGCTTACCAACCTGAAACAACAGGTGGAAGCCGATCCGCCGGAAGATAAAACCATAGGTGCGCAAAAGATAAAAGTGCTGAGCGCGGAAAAAATTATAGATGCAGATATCGTAACGGTTTTAAGCTTTATGGGCAATTTACCTTTGCGCAATAAATGGCAGGACGGCGTGATAAAAGTGGACAATATAAATCACCCTATATATCATTTAGGCATTAAATTCAGAATTGTTACAAAACAAGGCAGTACCGTTTTTTATTCAAGCTCTTTTGAAGACAAGGGTAATGTTTTTTGTTTAAGTGAAACAGATGAGCGCAAGACTCAAAGTTTATTTGTGACATTGAAATCCATAGCGGAAAATAAAACCCTTGTTGTATTCGATCTGTATTTACGTGACACCTTCATTAACCGTGTTGCATTTCCATATTTCTATAAAAAGAAGCTTAGCAAAAGCTTTGATACTTCCTTAAATAATCTTGCAAATTTGATTGCAAACGGATAAGATATATTACATAAGTTGTTTTAAACCTCATCTATACACTTTGCTTTTAAACAAAAATTGAAGGCATTCATTTCTGTTATGTAATTCCGCGTTTTGGTTATGCCGGCCGGTTGCCTGTGTGTGAACTTTGCAATACAAAATCGAAGAAAATAATCATTCATTAAAAAGAAAACATGAAAAAAGTTTTGATTACAGGCGCCAATAAAAGCATTGGCTTTGAAGCAGCAAAACAGTTATTGCAGAAAGGCTGGTATGTATATTTGGGAAGCAGGGATATGGAGAAGGGTTTAGAAGCCGTTGAACAATTAAAAGCGGAAGGCCTAACGAACGTAGAAGCGATTGAAATAGATGTTACCAGCGATGCATCGGTAAAAGGTGCCCGTGAAACAATAGGCAATAAAACAGATGTATTGGATGCACTGGTTAATAACGCAGGCATCAGCGGCGGCTTACCGCAAACAGCGCTGGAGGCAACGATAGAGCAGTTTAAAACAGTATTTGAGACTAATGTTATGGGGGTGATTAGAGTAACGCAGGCGTTTACAGACCTGGTGAAAAAATCCGGTGAACCACGCATTGTAATGGTGAGCTCAAGCCAGGGTTCGCTTACATTGGCCAATGATCCAAATGGCAAATACTACCATTATAAAGGCGCGGTGTACCAGCCTTCAAAGGCAGCATTAAATATGTATTCCCTTATTTTGGCGTATGAACTGCGGGATACACCGGTTAAGGTGAATATAATTGATCCGGGTTTTACTAAAACTGATTTTAATAATCACCGTGGCACAGGCACGGTGGAAGATGCTGCGGCGCGTGTGGTGAAATATGTATTGATTAATAATGATGGCCCGACAGGAAAATATATCAGTGAAGAGTTCAACCCTGAAACAGGAAACATTCCCTGGTAATATGTATCCCGCGGATGATGCCAGGTAGTGCAGGTATTAAAGCTGGATAACCTGCATCATTCGCGGGAGAATATTAATTACTTTAATTTTAAATTATGGAAAAAATAAGCGGTGCCAACAGGATCAATTCTATATCAGAATCGCACAGGTTGCTGGGTTTACCAAAACCATTGCACCCGTTAATCAGTATAATGGACACATCGGCCATAACAATTGATTTACGCAAATTGCCGAATCCGCATGTGCTGAATTTTTATAAAATATCCTACAGAACGAAACTCAGCGGTAAAATGCGATATGGACAGGGTTATTATGATTTTGATGAAGGCAGTTTACTGTTTGCAAGCCCTAACCAGGTTGTGGGCACAGATAATGAAGGAATAACGGAAGAGCAACCTGTGTATGGTTATACATTGCTTGTTCATCCGGACTTTTTTTTAGGTTATCCATTATCACGAAAAATAAAACAATATGGGTTTTTCTCGTATGCCGTTAATGAGGCATTGCATTTATCGGAGAAAGAAAAGGAAACTATTATCGCTATTTTCAAAATCATTGAAGAGGAACTTAACAACCGCATAGACGATTTTAGCCAGGATGTTTTAATTGCCCAGATTGAATTGCTGCTGAATTATGCCAACCGTTTTTATAAACGCCAGTTCATTACCCGAAAGGCTGCAGGCAATAATATATTGCAAAAGATGGAAGACATACTTGATGATTATTTTAACGTTGAAAAAAGTTTAGCGCAAGGCATTCCAACTGTGCAATATTTGGCCGAACAATTAAATATTTCTGCGGGTTATTTAAGCGATATGCTGCGTTCGCTTACAGGACAAAATGCGCAGCAACTGATACATCATAAACTCGTGGAGAAAGCAAAAGAAATATTATCTACTTCGGATGCATCTGTTGCAGAAGTGGCGTACCAGCTTGGTTTTGAGCATCCGCAATCTTTCAGCCGCCTGTTTAAAACAAAAACAAAACAATCGCCGCTGGAGTTTAAGAGGAGCTTTAATTGAACATTTTCTTATCTCAGTTTTTTAAGCACAACCTGCTTACTCAGCTGCCGCATCATTATCAAACCGTTTAAGCTCTGTTACGCTGCCATCAATAAATGTGAGTTTTACAGCAATATATTTTGTTGAAGAAGGCGCATCAATATAAATATCCTCCTGCATTTCCGGTATGCCGCCTTTTGTCCAGGGCTGAACCGGAAATGTTTGAGATAATGATTCGTTGTTTAAAGAATAATTAATCGCTTTAATTACATCCCTGTTGCTTAACAATGAAGTAAAATAAACAAGCAACCGGTTATCATATTTTTGAAAGCTTACCCAATTCATTTGTGCAAGATTTTTCTTCACACTTATGATCCTTTCTTTTTGCGTATCAAGCATAAAACTAAATGGCCCCTGCTCCTGCCCTTTCGTATCAATATATTTTACACTTACCGGGTATTGCCCGTTTTTTAAACGGCCTACAAACATATTCGGATCCGGTATTTCCCTTCCGGAACGCTGATAACCGGTTAAGCCCGTGGCATGATAACCGGTGTCGTTATTAAATTTATAATAGATCTTCGTTGCGGGTTCGCCAATATTTGTGTACAAATGCCAGCCATCATTTGCCAGCATGTAGATCATTTCAACCTGGCTTTTTAATGCTGCTGTTGTATAATCTGCCTGCTTTAATCTTGTAACAGCATCTTTTGTTTGTTGTACCGCAATTGCTTTATCAATGTAATATTTTTGATTATCGCCCAGCGAATCCAGATGAAGAAATTCGGCCAGGTAAGTTTGCTCCAGTGATTTTTCTGTTAAAGATCTTTCCCCCAGTTTGTCCTGCGAATATTCATTGCTTAACTCATAAAATGCGGGTGCAAAATCAGGGTATTGTTTTACCAGTTGCAGCAGGCTTGTAATAGCAACCTCCCTGTCTGCCAGCAAAGCATTTGCAAACGTTGTTACCACGGTTGCATTTGTTGAAAGCAATGCCTTATACTCCTGGCGCGCTGCATTTATACCTTCCTGCGATTTAAGCATCGACTGGTAACTTAAATGCGGATCGATATAAGGCAGGTTGAACTTAAGATATTGCTTATACGATTTTTGTGCGTTTGCAAAGTCTCCGCTTAATTCAAACATTTTAGCGTTGCGGTAATAGTCCTTTGGTGTTGAAGGATGCGCAATATTTTCATTGGAGCTTTTTTTCCAGATGCCAAAAGCCATCGCCGCCGCCAGTATCAATAAGAGCGGCAATATAAGTTTACGGTTAAAAACAAAAAGCTTTTTACGCAGGTTGATTGATTTGATCAGCCTTTCAATATCAAACTTCCAGCGTGAATCTGTAATTTCTATCGCCTGCCATTTACACAAATCTTTTATATCATCTGGTAATGTACCGGCATCAGGCATGCGGGCATCTTCAAGCAATACAGGAATTAATTTTACTTTTCTTTTAATGGCAAGGCTTATCTCTTTGCGCACAAAATCATTAGTATTATCTAATCGCCTGTTGCCTGCACTGTCTTTACAATTAAGCCAGGTATTACCAATCAGTATAAGCAAATAACGCGATTGGTCCAATGCCTGTGTAATTACCTCTGTGAAATCTGAACCTGTATTAATTTTTGTTACATCAATAAATATATTATTCTCTCCAAATTCCGATGCAAGTGCATCAGCTATCCGGCCTGCATAGCCGCTTGTATCCTCCCGCCTGTAGTTAATAAATATTTTAGAGGAGTCTTTCATATTATTTAAACGAAAGCAATTTTATACAGCTCTATTTCATTTCCCATAAAAGTCACAACCGGTAATATATGTTGAAGCGTAGGTTATATTTCAAAGATAAATCACACCGTAGTAAACATAGCTATAAACGATTGATTGTTTTTACCGAGTAAAATCCTATCACTCTATTCTGCACCACAATTGTGTTTCTTTTCACACCTAACTTTGCCGCAGAATATAAAAGCATTCATGGCAACAACACCTCCGCAAAGCAGCAATATAGGAACCAAGCAAAAAGCACTGGAAATAAACCTCGATCCGAAGATATATGGCACTTTTGCCGAAATAGGCGCCGGGCAGGATGTGGCAGCTAATTTTTTTAAAGCAGGTGCATCATCAGGTACTGTTGCCAAAACGATGTCGGCTTACGACATGATTTTTTCAGATGAAATTTATGGCGCTGATACAAAAAAACGTTACGTAAGCGAGAGCAGGCTTATAAAAATGCTTGATAAAGAATATGGGCTGCTGATTGAACGCCTTCAGAAACAGCGCGGCACTTCCTCCACGTTCTTTGCGTATGCCAATACGATTACGGCGCTTAACTATCATAAAACAAATATGGGCCACGGCTGGATGGGCGTACGTTTTCAGTTAGAGCCCAATGGCGCTTATAATGATGTGGTACTGCATGTAAAGCTGCTTGATAATGATAACAACCTGCAGCAGCAGGCGGTGGGCATATTGGGCGTAAACCTTATTTATGCCTGCTTCCGGTATTACCAGAATCCAACCCTGTTTTTACTTTCATTAAGGGATGATCTTTCGAAAGACCGCATCCAGATTGATATGATCCGTTTTGAAGGCCCGGATTTTATAAGGGTTGACAACAGGCTGATGAGCCTTCTCCTTGTAAAACTTGATTTTTCCGATGCTGCCGTGTTTGGTCCTGATGGAAAGAACCAGCAGCCAAGCGAAGTATTATATAAAAAACATATCATGGTAGTGCGTGGCCGTTTCAGGCCGCTGATCAATGTGCATATAGATATGCTTAAAACCGGCATGAAGCAGTTCCTGGAAGAACCGGATGTTGATTCAACTAATGTGGTGGTGCTTACAGAGCTTACGTTGCAGGCTTTAAAAGAACGCAATTCGAATGAGCTGGATGCAGATATAGACGAAAAGGATTTTCTCGACCGCGTTGACATTTTATGTTCGCTTGGGCAAACAGTGATGATATCTAATTTCCATGAATATTATAAACTGGTATCTTACCTGTCCACCATCACCAAACTTAAAATGGGCGTGGTGCTGGGTTATCCCAATCTTGAATATATTTTTTCTGAAGAACATTATACCAATCTTCCGGGCGGCATACTGGAATCTTTTGCAAGATTGTTCAGCCGAAATGTAAAGTTGTTTATTTACCCCACCATGCGCAATGGCATTATTCAAAACTGCCTGCAGTTTCAGCTTCCGCCACATATAATCGACCTTTATCATTATCTCCTTGCCAATAATAAGATTGAAGACATTCCGGACTATAATAAAGACAACCTGAATGTTCAGCCGGATAAGGTGCTTGAGCTCATAAAAGCTGGCGCTCCCGGCTGGGAAGAATTTGTGCCGGAGGAAGTGGCTGACATGATAAAAAGCCGCTGCCTGTTTGGTTATCCCTGTGA
>JAEWBD010000074.1 GCA_023391315.1 Bacteroidota bacterium
CTGTTGAATGAACCTATTAAACTTGTTGAGCCAACAACGAATAAAGAATAGGATGTGGCGAGAATGGGTGAAATGCCAAACAGGTAAACCAAAACCGGAACTGTAAGTATAGAACCGCCGCCGCCAATCAATCCTAATGATATTCCAATAAATAATGAAGCGATATAACCGGTAATGTGCATGCAGCAAAATTGAGGCTATGTTTTTACCACGCAAGTGATTTTTATCACACAGGGGTAGTGAGTTTCCTTATCCATTCAATCGAATTCCTGTTAAGATGGATAAGCTCTTTCGCTTCCATTTTTTTAAGTAAACGGCTTATTACTTCGCGGGAAGAATTAAGATCGTTGGCAATATCCTGGTGCGTTAGTTTTAAGATGGGGCCGAATTGCGCTACCTGTTTTTTCAAATAAAATTCAAGGCGTTCGTCCATATTGGAGAAGGCAACCGCATCAATGGTCTTCAGCAGTTCTTCAAAACGGTTGCGGTAAGAAGTTATTACAAATTCATACCAGCCTTTATAACGGCCCAGCCATTTTTCCATAAATTCCAGCGGGATGGTTAACAGTGTTGCATCTGTAACGGCCTTTGCCATTACTTCGCTTGTTTCCTGTTTATAAGCGCAAACCATAGATAAAGAACATGCCTGCCCTGCATTAAGATGATAGATAAAGAATTCATTGCCGTCATCATCTTCACGGTACAGTTTAACAATGCCTTCAATAATCAATATTACAGAGCGTATATGCTGGCCCACACGCAGTAAAGTTTCTCCTTCTTTTATATAGCGGATTACACCCTGTTGCAGCATTTCTTCATACAATTCATCTTCAAGACCGGGGAATAATTTTTTCAGCAAAGATTCATCCATAGTGCAAAATTATTTTATTAAAGCTAAGATTATTGAGCTTATGGAGTATTGTCTAAAAGACTGATTTTAGTCATGCCTTTGCTTGCCTGTAGTCAGCTCTTTAAAATTTGCCCGGCCATAGTTTCGCCACTTTTATATGAATGTACACACTATAGGTAAAGCTGTGGCCTGTTATCATTGTGGCGAAGACTGTATTTCTACAGCCATTGTTCACGATGGCAAAAACTTTTGCTGCGAGGGCTGCAGAATGGTGTATGGCATTCTTAATAAAAACGGCCTTTGCGATTATTACGCCATTAGCCAAAACCCGGGCAGCAGCCAGCGCATAAAAGTGCGCGAAGACAAATTTGCTTTTCTGGATGATGAAAAAATAAGTGCATCGCTGCTGAATTATAAAGATGCGCATCAAACCTTTATCACTTTTTATATTCCGCAAATACACTGCAGCAGTTGCCTGTGGCTGCTGGAAAACCTGCATAAACTGAATAAAGCAGTTATAAGCAGCAAGGTAAATTTTGAAAAGAAGGAAGTTGATATCATCTTCCATCATGAAGAAACAAGCCTGCGTAAGGTGACGGAGTTGCTGGTGAGCATCGGCTACGAGCCTTACATCAGCTTTAACGATATGCGTAAGGCAAAGCCTCGGCTTGATAAATCGAGGATTTTTAAAATAGGTGTTGCAGGGTTTTGTTTTGGTAACATCATGCTGTTGAGCTTTCCCGAATATTTGGGGGTGGATGCTCAGGAGCATGCGCTTGTTTTATTGTTCAGGATATTGAATGTATTGCTGAGCCTGCCTGTATTTTTTTACAGCGCATCGGAGTTCTACATCAGCGCATGGAAAGGCTTAAAACATCGCTTTTTAAATATTGATGCGCCTATCGTTTTGGCGGTTGCGGCTACGTTTATAAGAAGTTTGTATGAAGTGTTTACCAATAGCGGCGGCGGCTATTTTGACAGTATGAGCGGTATTGTATTTTTTATGCTCATAGGAAGGATTTTGCAGGATAAAACCTATCAGCAACTCAGCTTTGAAAGAGATTATACTTCCTACTTTCCTATAGCAGTAACAAGAATTAAAAATAACATGCAGCAAGCTGCTGCGCTGCCTGATATTTGTCTGAATGATACGTTGCTTATTCACAACGAAGAATTAATTCCTGCAGATGGCATTCTTACAAAAGGCAGGGCGTTAATAGATTACAGTTTTGTAACAGGCGAAAGCATTCCGGTTGTGCGGGAAATGGGTGAAATAATCTATGCCGGCGGTAAACAGGTGGGCGGTAATATTGAGTTGCTGGTTATAAAAGAAGTAGCGCAAAGCTATCTTACCAAACTATGGAACCGCGATGAAATGAATGCCGGCATAAAGGATAACAAGAGGTCGTTTGTGCATTTGCTCAGCCGCTATTTTACCTGGATTGTTTTGGCCATTGCTGCGGGCACCGCACTATACTGGGGCGTGTATGATACTTCCAAAATATGGCCTGCTGTTACTGCTGTTTTAATTATTGCCTGCCCCTGCGCTTTATTGCTGAGTAATACTTTTACCAATGGCAACATTCTCCGGATTTTAGGCCGCAACCATTTTTATCTGCGCAATGCGCAGGCTATTGAAGAGATTGGAAAAATTGACACCATTGTGTTTGATAAAACGGGCACTTTGACTACGGGAAGCAACCATTCAATTGAGTTGGCTGATGATGTAATTACGGCTGAAATGAAGCAGCAGGTTGCATCGCTTGCAGCCCAGTCTAACCATCCTGTGAGCAGGGCTATCGTTAACTATTTAGATAAAGAAAACAGGTTGCCGGTTAGGGCATTTAATTCAGTTACGGGCAAAGGCATCAGCGGAAATGTTGTAGGCAATTTTATCAAAATCGGCTCTAAGGAATTTGTATGTAATGATGAGGATGCTGAAACTGCTTCTTCAACTTATGTTTCAATTAATGATAAAGTAGTTGGTTGTTTTTATTTTAAAAATGAATACCGTGGCGATTTGCCAAAACTGATTGCACAGCTTAAAGAAAAATACCGGCTGGTTATATTAAGTGGCGATAATGCCGGTGAAAAAAATTACCTGCAAGCATTATTTGGATTAAAAGCATCTATATTATTCAATCAAAAACCTGAGGATAAACTGCGGTTTATAAAACAACTGCAGCAAAAAGGCAAAAAAGTAATGATGATTGGCGATGGCCTTAACGATGCAGGCGCTTTAAAACAGGCCGATGCCGGCATTGCCGTTACCGATAACACGAACAATTTTACGCCGGCCAGCGATGGAATTATTGAAGCGCAAAAACTGCCTTTATTATACAGGTTTATACAATTGTGCAGGCTGAATAAAAACATTGTTATTGCAAGTTTTGTGGTATCCGTTCTTTATAATGTTATTGGAATATGGTTTGCCGTGCAGGGATCACTTTCGCCAATGATAGCCGCCATATTAATGCCTTCAAGCAGTCTGAGCATATTGCTCTTAACCTTTGGCTGCAGCAGCATTGCCGCTAAAATTTTAAGATTGAAATAAACGTGCAAACCCATCAGCGCAGCGAAGCCGGCCTGGTGATATTTGCAGGATTTGTACCCGTTCTTTTCGTCCTTCGGTGAACAGTTATTGCGGCTAAATATTGTACTACAAAAACATACTTCCTGTTATCCAGATAAAGAATATGCAAAGCTGATTTTAATCAGCTCTTTGCTTGAATTGTGTCATAATTCTGTCAGAAGCCGCCGGATACTTTTGTGCTTTCAAAAAATTATATGAGCGTAATTTTTTTATTGTTGACGGCGAGCATCCTGATTGCAACATTATTCCTGCTGGCTTTTTTATGGAGCGTGAAAAAGGGCCAATATGATGACCAGCAAAGCCCACCGGTAAGAATGCTGTTCGACGATAAACCTTCAAACAACAATCAATAAAATATTTCTATGCTTGAACAAAAAGACAAAATGGGAGGTATTTCTGTTCCCGGCGAAGTGCAGGAGAAACTGGCTGTCGAGCGGTTTTATTATGATAATAAGATCGTTAAAATGTTCGCTTATGCCACTATTTTCTGGGGTGCAATTGGTATGCTGGCAGGTTTGCTCGCTGCTATACAATTGTATTTGCCCGGCGCCAATTTTGATACGGCCGAAACAACATTTGGGCGTGTAAGGCCGGTGCATACGAATGCCGTGATATTTGCTTTTGTTGGAAACGGAATTTTCATGGGTGTATATTATTCGCTGCAGCGTTTGTGCAAGGCACGCATGTTCAGCGATAAGCTCAGCAAAGTGCATTTTTGGGGCTGGCAGTTAATTATAGTGGCAGGCGCTGCTACTTTGCTGGCTGGTTATACCACCGGTAAAGAATATGCAGAACTTGAATGGCCCATTGATATTCTGATTACAATTGTTTGGGTGCTTTTTGGCATCAATATGTTTGGCACTATTCTTAAAAGGAGAGAAAGCCACCTGTATGTTGCCATCTGGTTTTATATAGCCACCTGGGTTACCGTTGCCATGCTGCATATTGTAAACTCTTTCGAAATACCTTTCTCTGCTTTTAAGAGCTATAGCTGGTATGCAGGCGTGCAGGATGCACTCGTGCAATGGTGGTATGGCCATAATGCAGTAGCATTTTTTCTTACAACGCCTTATCTCGGCCTCATGTATTATTTTTTACCGAAGGCAGCCAACAGGCCGGTATATAGCTATCGCTTATCCATCATACATTTCTGGGCGCTGATATTTATTTATATCTGGGCCGGGCCACACCATCTTTTATATACAGCATTACCCGATTGGGCGCAGAGCCTGGGCGTTGTATTCAGCGTAATGCTGATTGCACCAAGCTGGGGTGGTATGCTGAATGGCCTGTTTACTTTAAGAGGCGCCTGGGATAAGGTAAGGGAAGATCCTGTTCTAAAATTCATGGTGGTGGCGGTAACCTGTTATGGTATGGCCACATTTGAAGGGCCTATGCTGAGCCTGAAAAGCGTAAATGCCATCTCACATTTTACTGACTGGACAATTGCGCATGTGCACGTAGGTGCATTGGGCTGGAACGGCTTTTTAACTTTTGGTGTGCTGTATTGGATCATACCAAAAATATTCAATACAACCCTGTATTCAAGAAAACTTGCCAATACGCATTTCTGGATCGGTACAATAGGGATTGTTTTATATGTAGTGCCCATGTACTGGGCCGGCTTTACACAGGCAACCATGTGGAAAAGCTTTACCGAAGAAGGCACACTTACTTACCAGTTTCTTGAAACCGTTACCCATATAGAATCTATGTATGTGCTGAGAAGCATTGGCGGTACCGTTTTTATCTCCGGCGTATTTTTAATGGTTTACAACTTATTCAAGACCGTTAAATCAGGCAATCTTGTTGCCAACGAAGCTGCAGAAGCCGCACCGCTTGCAAGGCACCAGATAATAGCACATAGTGATAAGCACTGGCACCGCTGGATTGAAAGAAGGCCTGTTCAAATGCTGGTGTTCAGTTTGATTGCAGTAGCAATAGGTGGCGTTCTCGAAATAGTACCAACCTTTCTTATAAAAAGCAATGTGCCAACCATTGCATCTGTAAAACCTTATACGCCGCTTGAGTTACAGGGCAGGGATATTTATGTGGCCAATGGCTGTTATACCTGTCACTCACAAATGATCAGACCGTTCAGGGATGAAGTGGCGCGCTATGGTGAATACAGCAAAGCCGGTGAATTTATTTATGATCACCCGTTTCAATGGGGCAGTAAACGTACCGGGCCCGACCTGGCAAGGGTAGGCGGAAAATATCCCGATAGCTGGCATTATAATCACATGATGGATCCGCGCATCATGAGCCCCGGTTCCATTATGCCGCCTTATGCCTGGATGCTGGATAAGCAACTGGATACTTCATCCACCGGTGCCAGAATAAGGGCAATGCAAAAGCTCGGGGTTCCTTATCCCGAAGGATATGATAAAATAGCCAACCAGGATTTAATGAAACAGGCAAATGAAATAAAAGCTAATCTTAAAAAAGATAAAATTGAAACAAGCAGCACCACGGAGATCGTTGCATTAATCGCTTACCTGCAAAGGCTTGGCGTTGATATAAAGAAAACAGATGATGCTGCAGTGTTGCCGTAACAATACAAATAATTAATCTAATCAGCAATTCAATAATATGAGCTTCATACATTATCTCGAAAGCATTACAGGAGTATCTATATATGCACTTATTTCTTTCGGCATATTCTTCAGCTTCTTCATAGTAATGTCGTTGTGGGCATGGAAAGCAGATAAACAACTTATAAAAACTTTAAGCAATATTCCCTTGGATGACAGCCAGGATATAAACTGAAAAGCATGAAAAACAGGAATAAAAAATTAATAATAGCTTTTGCAGCATTGTTGCCTTTAAGCGCATTTGCGCAGGATGGCCCAAAACTAAATGAAGCCAGGAGCCCACAGGCGATTGCCTTATGCATTATCGCCGCTTTGCTTGCACTGGCTATTTATGTGGCCGCTAAAATGCTGGTGCAACAGGCAAAAATTAACCTTAAAAAGATTAAAAAAGATACGGCTGCAAAGCTGCTGTCTGTATTATTTTTTATGTTTTTAAGCAGCGGATTATTCGCGCAGGATGCTGCGGCAACAGATGATGCCACTGCAAAAACGGAAACGGTTAAAACAGCCATCCCGTTATCTTCCACGAGCTTTTATGTACTCGTTTCTGTTATTGGTGTAGAGATACTTATTCTTATCAGCATCATGGGCCAGGTAAAAGCCTTAATGAAAGCCAATGAAGAAACGCAGGTCACAGAAAGCGAAGCATCTGTTGAGGTTGTAAAAGAAAGATCATTCAGCCTTAAAAACATATGGAGTAAATTAAACAATTTTAAACCGGTGCAGGAGGAGGCGGATATTGACACCGGCCATAATTATGACGGTATTCGCGAGTTGGATAACCGCCTTCCGCCATGGTGGCTGTATGGCTTTTATATCTGTATCATTTTCGCGGGCATTTATCTCTGGCGGTTCCATGTATCGCATACCGGCCCTTCTTCCATACAGGAATTGCAAATAGCCATGCACCAGGCCGAAGCACAGCGTGAAAGTTTTCTTGCCAAAGCAAAAAATAATGTTGACGAAAACACGGTTACCCGGTTAACTGATGCATCAGATATTGATGCCGGTAAAAAAATTTTTACCACCATGTGTGCAGCCTGTCATGCCGCTGATGGCGGTGGCGGTGTTGGGCCTAACCTTACTGATGATTACTGGCTGCATGGCGGTAGCATAAAAGATGTGTTTAAAACCGTCACTTACGGCTGGCCTGACAAGGGCATGAAGAGCTGGAAAGATGATTACTCGCCGCTACAGATTCAGCAAATATCAAGTTATGTAATGACGCTGCATGGAACAAAGCCAGCAACGCCCAAGGAGCCGCAGGGAAGCTTATACAAAGAATCTGCGGCGCCTGCTGCTGACAGCAGCGCCGTAAAAGACAGTACAGTTAAAACAGCAACTGCTTTTGTGAAACAGTCATAATGAATACAGGTATAACAAATAAGGAGAGTACGAACGAAAGTTTTCGCGACAGCCTTGCAACGGTTGATAAAGAAGGCAAGCGAAAATGGATTTATGCATGGAAACCCAAAGGGAAGCTTTATACCATGCGCAAATGGTTAAGCTACCTGTATTTTATTATTTTCTTCGGGTTGCCTTTTGTAAAGATCAATGGAAGGCCCTTATTCATGTTCAATATTCCGCAAGGCAAATTTATTGTGTTCGGTAAAATTTTCTGGCCGCAGGATTTTTTCATCTTCGGTTTAGCCATGATTACTTTCATCTTCTTCATCATTCTTTTTACGGCAGCATTCGGAAGGTTGTTTTGCGGCTGGGCCTGCCCGCAAACCAATTTTATGGAAATGATGTTCAGGAGAGTTGAGTTCATGGTGCTGGGTAATGCCAATGAGCAAAAAGCTTTAAAAAATGCGCCCTGGACAAGCAATAAAATCTTTAAGCTAAGCCTGAAGCATGTATTGTTTTTTGTATTGTCATTTATTATCGCCAACTTTTTTCTTGCATATATTATTGGCATAGACGATTTGAAAAAGATTATTACAGAGCCGGTGGGTGAGCATATAGCAGGCCTCTCGTCCTTACTTATTTTCAGCGGTGTTTTTTATGGCGTATATGCATTTTTCAGGGAACAGGCCTGTACGGTGGTTTGCCCTTATGGAAGATTGCAAAGTGTGTTGCTTGATAAAAATTCAATGATCGTTGCTTATGATTATAAAAGAGGAGAACCGCGTGGGATGAAGAGAAAGAATCAGCCTGCTGAATTACAGTTGGGCGATTGTATTGATTGCTTTCAGTGTGTGCGTGTTTGTCCCACCGGCATAGATATCCGCAATGGTGTGCAGATGGAATGCGTTGGTTGTACAGCCTGTATTGATGCCTGCAACGATGTAATGGATAAGATTCATAAGCCACGTGGTTTAATTCGTTACGCATCTGAAAATTCCATTGCCACGGGCGAGCCTTTGCATTACACAACCCGCATGAAAATTTATACAGGTTTATGCCTGTTGGTGCTTACGCTTTTAAGTGTATTGCTGTTTACAAGAAAAGATATTGATGTAACGGTTATGCGCACACCCGGCCAGTTATTCCAGGAAAGAGGTGCAGACAGCGTATCGAATTTATACAACATAAAAGTGATGAATAAAACGGATAAGGATATTCCTTTAACCATAAAGGTTATGAGCATGAATGGAAGCGTGCAGGTTGTAGGTAAGCCATACATACATGTGCCAAAAGAAGGCCAGGGCTCCGGATCGTTTTTTTTAATTCTTCCTAAAAAAGATATTCATAACAGGAAAACAGAATTAAAGCTGGCTTTGTATGAAGGGGATAAAAAAATCCTTACAGAAACAACGAGCTTTTTGGGGCCTGTTCAATAAAAATTTAAGCTATGAACTGGGGACATAAATTAACCATTGTATTTGTTGGCTTTGCTGTATTAATAGGAACACTGGTATATAAATGCACGCAGCAAAAGTTTGATCTTGTATCGGAAGATTATTATACGCAGGAACTGAAATACCAGGATAAAATCGACGGCAGTAAAGCAGCATCGGAAATAAGCGCTGTAGCCATATCGCAAACGACAGATAATATAATTATTCAAATGCCTGAAGAACTTAGCGGGCTTTCATTAAAAGGTGATGTATGGCTATACTGTGCCTCCAAAGCTGCCGATGATATTAAGCTGCCGCTGCTTGCCAACGGCAATGGCATTATGGAAATTGATAAGAAAAAAATACCGGGAGAAAATTACACAGTCAAATTGTCCTGGAACAGCGGCAATACGCAATATTATAAAGAGCTTCCGCTTATTATATCAAGATGATGTGGCAGTTAATTATATCAGCATTTGCGCTTGGTTTATTCAGCAGTTTTCATTGCGTGGGCATGTGCGGTGCCATTGCATTTTCACTGCCTGTAAAACATTTGGGGCAAGCTAAAAAAATTGCCGGCGTTGTTTTATATAACCTTGGCCGCATAACCACTTATAGTACCATAGGTTTATTATTTGGTTTGATGGGCAGACAATTATACATAGCCGGTTTACAACAATGGTTTTCCATTATTGCAGGCATAATTATAATCCTTGCGGTGTTGCAATATATTTTTAAAAAGCCTTTAATGCATCTGCCCGGTTTTAATAAAATTCAGTTGTTAATACAAAACCTTATTGGAAGATTTTTACGTGCAAAAAATATAAGCGAATTGTTTTTATTAGGCATGGCAAACGGGTTATTGCCTTGCGGGTTGGTTTATTTCGCCGTAATGGGCGCCGTAGCCACTGGTTCAACCCTGAACGCTGTTTTGTTTATGGCTTTGTTTGGTTTGGGCACTTTGCCTGCTATGTTCCTGTTTGGGTATTTTGGTATGAGCATAAATGTTGGTGTGCGAAACCGGATGAAGCAGGCGGTGCCCTATTTTCTTACCGTTATGGGTATGCTTTTAATATTAAGAGGCTTAGGTCTTGGTATTCCATATATAAGCCCCGTTTTACCGAATGCAATGCAGGCTGATGCAATAAGCTGTCATTAAAAAGCTCCATTCTTTGTTGTTATTATCCGAATAAAAGGCCGCTCTCATTTCTGGGAGCGGCCTCTTTGTCTAATAAGAAACCATTTTAGGTTTTATAGTTATAGCTGTGTTGTCGGGCAAACAAATTCGCTCAGTTTAAATTTGCCGCTTTCCTTTATAGCTTTAAACCCGCCTTTTATGTCAACAAGGTTATCAAACCCGCGTGCCCGCAAAACTGAATTGAATATCATAGAACGGTACCCACCTGCACAATGCACGTAATAAGTTTTGTTCTTGTCAAGTTGCGCCATGCTGTCGTTTATAAAATCGAGCGGGGCATTTTCTGCTTCAAGAATATGTTCGCTGTCGTATTCGCTTTTTTTGCGCACATCAACAATTTCGATATTGTCTTTTTGCATAGTATCGGCCAGTTCATCAGCAGAAATGGAGCGAATACTGTCCGTTTCCTTGCCTGCATTTTTCCAGGCTTCAAAGCCGCCTTTTAAATAACCGATGGTATTATCATAACCCACGCGTGCAAGCCTGGTTATAACTTCTTCTTCCCGGCCTTCATCTGTTATTAACAGAATTTGCTGTTTTATATCAGGAATTAATGTGCCCACCCATGGCGCAAAGCTACCGTCGATACCAATGTTAATGGAATTGGGAACAAATCCCTTTGCAAAAGTTTGCGGGTCTCTTGTATCAAGTACCAAAGCCCCTGTTTCGTTGGCTGCGGTTTCAAATGCATTGGGGTCGAAAGCATGTTGTCCTTTTTCAAGCACTTTGTCAATGCTTTCATAGCCATGAATATTCATCATTACATTCAACGGAAAATAAGCCGGAGGCGCTACAAGATCTTTTGTAACAGCTTTTATGAATTCGTTTTTACTCATTGGCTGCAAAGCATAATTTACTTTTTTCTGATGGCCCAGCGTATCGGTTGTTTCCTTGCTCATGTTTTTGCCGCAGGCACTGCCGGCGCCGTGGGCAGGATAAACAATAATGTCATCATTTAGCGGTAAAATTTTGTTGTGCAGGGAATCGTATAAATAACCAGCCAGTTTATCCTGCGTAAGCTCGTTATTTACTTTTTGTGCAAGGTCGGGGCGGCCCACATCACCTATGAATAATGTGTCGCCCGAAAACAGGCCCACATCTTTACCGTTTTCATCTTTCAACAAATAACAGGTGCTTTCCATAGTATGCCCGGGCGTATGCAATATCTTAAATACAACTTTCCCCACCTTAAACTCCTGGCCGTCTGTGGCAATGATGGCTTCAAAATCTGGTTTTGCAGTTGGGCCATAAACAATAGGAGCGCCCGTTTTTTTGCTGAGGTCTAAGTGGCCGCTCACGAAATCTGCGTGGAAATGCGTTTCAAAAACATACTTTATTACCGCATTATTTTCTTTGGCTTTTTTTATATAGGGCTCCACTTCACGCAAAGGATCGATAATCACAGCTTCACCTTCACTTTCTATATAATATGCGCCCTGTGCGAGGCAACCCGTATAGATTTGTTCAACTGTCATAATTTAAGATTTATGATGTAAAATTAGGAAGACACATGGCCTTTTTCAGTGACCGAAATCACATAGACAGAATGATGGCCTTTAGCAATTTAATGGAAATAATTTGGTAAATAAACCAATGCGGTAATAATAGATGAAAAACAAGAAGTCGTTTGGATGAAAAATCAGGAGGCAGAAATTTCAGTGCCCTGGAATGCGGTTCTGATTGTTCCGCATACATCGGTCTCAATCATTTTCTGGGCCAGCAGCAGCATATTGCAGAAAGCAACGTCATTGCTTATACCATGCCCGATTATTACCGGTTTAGATACGCCAAGAATGGGCGTGCCACCGTAATTTTCATAAGCAAAGCGGCGTATAAATTCGTCATTGTGCATATCCCGGCTTTTGGCAATATCATACATTGATTCACCCAGTTTTAATACAACATTGCCGGTATAGCCATCGCAAACCGTTACATCGGCGCCGGCGTTAAAAATGTCGCGGCCTTCAACATTGCCAATAAAATTAATGCGGGAATTATCTTTTAAGAGCGGGTAAGTTTCCTTGCACAGCGTGTTGCCTTTGCCTTCTTCTTCGCCAACATTTAATAATCCTACCCGGGGATTGGAAATGCCTAAAACACTTTTGGCATAAATGCTTCCCAGCACTGCAAAATGGTCAAGATGCTGCGCCTTACAATCAACGTTTAAGCCCACATCGAGCAAAAGCGCTGTATCGCCGCCTATTTTGGGAATTACAGAAGCGATGGTAGGGCGGGAAACGCCTTCAATAGGTTTTAAAAAAAACATGGCACCCACAAGCATGGCGCCCGTGTTGCCGGCACTTAAAAAAGCATCAACCTTGCCCGAAGCTAATAGCTGAAATCCTTTGGAAATGGAAGAATCAGGCTTTTCTTTTAAAGCCCGTGTAGGGTTTTCATTATATCCGATTACTTCCGTAGCAGGAGTAACAATGGTTTTTTCTTCCGGTAAATTGTATTCGCTTAGGAGCGCCCGGATCTGGTGCTCATCGCCAATGCAATAAACAGTAGCATTATTATGCTGCAGGTACAGTTGTAAGCCTTTAACAGCTTCCAGCGGTGCGAAATCACCGCCCATCATGTCAAGAGCGAGATTCATTAAAGCAATAATGGTTTATGCTTTTAGCGGAGCTTTTTCAGAAACAACTTTTCCTTTATAGTACAGCTTTCCTTCGCTCACATGTGCACGGTGGCGTACATGCAATTCGCCGGTAGCGCTGTCTTTGCTCAAAGTTACTTCTTCAGCTTTGTAATGTGTTCTCCTCTTCGCGCCGCGTTGCTGAGAATGCCTGCGTTTTGGATTTGGCATAGTTTATTGTTTATAATTATTTAAGATCTTTAAGTTTATTTAATGCCTCCCACATGGGGTTGGCTGCTTTATCTGTTTCTTTTGCCTGAGTTAATTTCGCAAGCACTTCCTGGTTACATTGCGTATTGCCATCTTCGTCGGGCAGGCAGGTTTTCTGCAAAGGAATGCTCAGGTTTATAAATTCGTATACCCAATCTGCCAGGTGTAAATGGCTTTCGCCGTGGCTGATGTAATATACATCCGGATCTTCCTCCTGTTCATTCATTTCGTCGGGATTATCAACCAGCTTTACCATCACTTTAAACTCATCCCATAACTGGAGCGTAAGCGGGTTACCGCAACGGTCGCAGTTCACGTCAACCGTTCCGTCAACATCAAACTTTAAAAACATGAACCCGTTTTTTTTGTCAAGCTCAAGTTTTACTGTTGCGTTGCAGTTTGAAAAATCCTGCTCGCCATAATTTGCAAAGAACTTATCATCAACCCGGTATTCAAAATAATGAAGTCCGGGTTTCAGGCCAACGAACGCTATTTCAAACTCTCTCCTGAAATTCATGCCTGAAAATTTGGGGTGGCAAAGGTAACTGAATTTTGCTTAAGAAGCAAAGCTACACGTTGCAGAACGATATAACACCATGGCTTACCGGAAAGTTTAACAAATTAATCTTGCCACATTGGGCAAAAAGCCCAATTTTGTCATTGAAAGCTTTAATTTATTGTTTAAGCATTTTTGAAAATCCGTAAAACCGTATCTGGATTGAACATGAGAAACCTTAAAAACATAATCGTTTCTGTTTCAACAGCATTCGCTTCGCTTATTTACACAAAGAAAAGACTTCAAAAAGCAAACAGGCTTAATAGTGGCAACCGCTTTAAGAAAAGCTGATGCATTCTTTTAATTCTTTCTCTGTGTAGGCAACGCCGTATTGCTTTTGTACATCTTCGGGAACGCCATCCCACTGATTCGGCTTGTTGCCAATGTATCCAATATCATCCCAGCCAATTTGGGTTGAATAAAACCCTGTAGCCGTAAGGTTACGCATCAGGTTAAAAAACGAAACGCCGTAATTCACTTCCGGTTTTGCCTTTTCAGGATACGCAATTTGATCAACTACTTCTATCTGCTGTTGTGCTGAACAATCCTTAAACGCTTTTTGATAGGCATTTAAACAATGCACATCAAGCCATCTTAAACCACCACGCAACGGTGTTTGAAGATTTGGCTCATCTTTTACAATGAATTCTATAAAGTCGGCAACCTTAGCATCGCTGGCGCTGCCGCTCACGTCATCTTTTGGAATAATGATATCTGCAAGCACGGTAAGAGTGGCAAATTCATCCGGGGTAAAAAACTTATCCCCGTTCTTGATGGCATCATCATGCGCTTTTTCTTCCGGCATACGGTCTATTGCCGGTTCTGCCAGTTTTGCAAGCGGTTCTTTTTTGTCTGTTTTGCAGGCATCAACCAAAACGCTTGTTGTAACAGCGCCCACGCCAAGTATTTTTAAATGTTTCCTTCTGTCCATGACCTGGATTTTATGCGATTTAAAAGATTATCCTGATTGATTAGATTAAGCAGGACAACTATAAATAAATTCAAGAACTATTTTGTTATGATTTACCTGGTTGATATTGTTCTTCCATGTAAATTAAAAAAGTCAGTTTGCCAATCGTGGTTATAAATTCTGTTTTTTCATCTGGTCAACGATGTAATCGCTGGCCCTCCACGATAAAGCAAGAATGGTATGTGTAATGTTTTTATCAGCCTGTGAAACGAATGCCCCGCCATCCACGCAAAAAACATTTTTAGCATCATGTGCCTGGCACCATTCATTCAGCGCAGAATTTTTAGGACTGCTTCCCATTCTTACCGTTCCGGCTTCATGGATAATAACGCCCGGGTCGTGCAGGCCGTAATTATTTTCCGGGCCATCATCGCCGTAAGTAATCACAGCACCCATTTCTGTCAATATCTCCTTGAAGGTTTCCTTCATGTGCTTGGCCTGCTTTATTTCATATTCACTGTTCTTTACGTTGAAGCGAAGCACGGGGATACCATATTTGTCAACTGTATTAGGATCAATTTCACAATAATTGCTTTCCAGCGCCAGGGCCTCACCACGGCCTGCCATACCAACAGACGCACCATAAAAAAAGCGGTAATCTTCTTTCAGTGATTTGCCATAACCGCCAGCTTCTTTTTTCGTTCTGGTAGCCACCTGTTTGCCATTAATGTTTTGAATATTCCAGCCAAAGCCATAAGCCGGCTGGTCCATGCCACCGCCATATTCAATATGGTAACCACGGGGGAAATCAAGCTTTTTATTGTCCAGCCACCAGGGTGTGTAAACGTGCATGCCGCCTACGCCATCTTCATTATAGCGTTTACGGCCAAACAGGTTTGGCAAATAGCCACCCATATCGGCGCCGGTGGAATCATGTAAATATTTTCCTACCACTCCGCTTGAATTGGCTAAACCGGCCGAATGTCTCGGCGATTTAGAATTCAGGAGCAGCCTTGCACTTTCACAGGCGCTGGCAGCAAGAATTACTGTTCTGCCTTCCACCACATATTCCTGCATATCTTCTTTATTCACATACGATACGCCGGTAGCCAGCCCGTCTTTATTGGTAATCACTTCCCGTGCCATGCAATTGGTAAGCAAATCCACATTGCCGGTTTTTAAGGCCGGAATAATTAATACGGATGAAGATGAAAAATCAGCATATACTTTACAGCTCCTGCCGCACTGGGCACAATAGAAACACTGGCCGCGTTCATCATTTATTTTTTTGGTAAGAATAGATAAACGGGATGGAATTACC
>JAEWBD010000180.1 GCA_023391315.1 Bacteroidota bacterium
CTTCTATGCGTTGCGGAAAGGCTGCATCGGTAAAGCCGCCCGCCTGAAGGATAACATCTTTTAAAGAAAGGCTGTCGCGAAAATCATAATAACCAGGATTTCTTACTTCACCCAAAACAGATACAAAATATTGGTCCCTTAAATCGAAGATGGAATTGATAACAACCGAGTCTTCACGCTTTAATAAGATAGCCTTTTCAGCCAGCGTATCAGATGGATTGAAGGAAAGCAGCTCTTTTGTAAAATCCGGCTTTAAACGGAATATCTGGGCACGCTGTGTAAATGCATCTTCACGTAATCCATCCGCTTTATTAATTAAATCCCTTAATGTCATCCCATCTGTCAGCTCATAAATCCCTTCCCGGAAAACAGCGCCTGTGAGCGAAATCCGGTTACTATACCTGTTTAATATTCTGCTTACAATTACACTGTCACCGCCCTGCATCTGGTAGGAATTAAAATTGGCTGCGCTCACATCCTTCACGCCAAGCTCTCTTCCGGTAAACTGTACAATTTTTACAGATGCCTTGTAAGCACTGTCCGTAAAACCGGAAGCATAGGTAAGCAGGTTGCTCATGGTTTCGCCGGGCAGCATTTCAAAAATGCCGGGACGCTTTACATAACCATCAATAATCACCCTTGTTTTATAAGTCGGGATTCTTATTACATCATTGTTTTGCAGGGTAATGTTATCGCTTGCATCGCCATTAACAAGAAAACGATAAAGGTCTATTGTTTTATATAGCTTATTGTTCCTGATCAATTCAATATTTCTGAAGCTGCCAAATTCTGCCGGGCCGCCTGCCACGAACAATGCATTAAAAGCTGTGGCCAATGAAGGCACTGTATAATTACCTGGCTTATTGCTGCCAATTACCGTTATGCTTATACTTTTAATCTGGCCTACAGTTATACTAAGTTTTGAGCCTCCGGAACGCAAAGTTGAGTAAGCAGTGCGGCCCATTAAGACGCTGATTTTTTGTGTTGCATCTTCTATGCTTAAACCTGCCACCTGCACCTGGCCAACATTTGGAATAAGAATATTCCCTTCCGGGGAAACATTTAATTGCATGCTTGTTTCCTGAACGCCATACACATTAATATTAAGTTGATCGTTAGGCCCAATGATATAATTAACCGGTGTTGCAACCGGTATGTTTGGCTGAAAGTTTAATGTTGGATTATTAAAAAGCTCTGCGCCAAAAATGCGCGGATCGATTAAAGGCTTATGGGCTGTTGTATCGTAGTATTGATTTATGGTTGTATCCTGAAGGTTTTGCGTAAGCTGGGTGTCAGGCTGATTTCTTTGAATATTATTATTATTCTGACTTGGATTTGTTGTATTTAGCTGCAACAGGCGTGACCGTAATTTCTGAACTTCACTTACCGGCATTCCCTTGGAAATGGCCAGTTGTTCAGCCTGCTGTTGCGTTAAGCCTGAGGTTTCTAGCTGCTTTTTCAGTTTTAAAATGTCAGCATCAGACAGTTTATCTACTTTAACCGTACTTAAGTCCGTGCCCCGTAATAAATCCTGGCTTTGTGCTGTAAATGTGAGACATAAAAAAAATAAAGCCAGGCTTAACAGCCGGAGTATTGATTTTTTATACATTATACTATAATGTTCTGATGTAAATATATGGCTTCGCCCCCTGAGTCACACTAAAATAAAAAAACCTTCAAGCTTAAGAAGGTTCTATTTTAAAAATTGAGGGCTCATTAATAATTCAAAAAATATGGCGGCAAATATAGCAATTTTAGGGTTGTTTGTAGTCCTGTTAAAATCTTTAACTAATTTGAAATTATGCTTAGAAGAGCACCTGGGCTTTCTGCAGGCTTTCGGGCCTGCCCACATCTATAAATTTTGAGCCGGAATGATTATAGGAAAGAATTGAATGGCTGGCACATAATGATAAATACACATCAACCATGGAAAACTTTATTTCAGGTGGTTGCATTAACGGAAATATTTTTGTGCTGATGATATGTAAGCCGCTAAAAGCCTCCGGTATTAAATTATTTTCATGCCGCATGACTTTTTCTTCGCCGGTCTTTATGTTTTTCCAGCCGCACAAAATACCTGCTTCATTAAATAAAAAGTACCGCGACGTTTCACGGTTGGTGGTTGCCAGTGTTGCCAGCGGTTTATTTTTTTTATGAAAGGCTATCATTTCATTCAAATGTAAATCTGTAAGCACGTCAACATTCATCAGCACAAAATCTTCTTCATCTTTAAAAAACCACGCAGCCCTTCTTAAACCACCGCCGGTTTCGAGTATGGCGTCTGTTTCATCTGAAACGCTTACGCGGCTTCCCCAGCCATCATTATTTTTTATAGCCTGAATAATTTGTTCGGCAAAATGATGCACGTTTACCACCACATCATATATACCAAACTGCTGCAGGTATTCAATATTGTGCTGCAATAAAGATTTGCCGTTTACTTCCGCCAGCGCTTTTGGATGATGTTCTGTAAATGGTTTTAGTCTTGTACCGAAACCGGCTGCGAGCAACATTGCCTTCATGCAATTTCCGTTTGTTTGGTTGAAATTTCTTTTACCCAGTTACATTCATTCAAATGTGTTACCCGCACTTTTACCTTGTATTTTGCAACAAGATGTTTGGCAGTTTGTTCGGCGGCATACACGCTGCGGTGCTGGCCGCCGGTGCAGCCGAAATTTATCATAAGGTTACTGAACCCACGCTTAATAAAATCCTCCACCGAAATATCAACCACATCATATATGCCGTTTAAAAACTCGTTCATGCGTGTTCTTTGTTCAAGAAAATCGGTAACTTTTTTATGCTGGCCTGTGAGCGTTTTATATTCTTCAAACCGGCCCGGGTTCAGCAGGCCACGGCAATCAAATATAAAACCCCCGCCGTTGCCGCTTTCATCCTGCGGAATTCCTTTTTTATAAGAGAAGCTATTAATAGTTACTACAAGCGGCGTATGCTCGTCTGCCTGGAAGGGTTCAAAATTGGTTATAATTTCCGGCGATGTTATCGCATCAAGCATGCGGGTTAATTCGGAAGTACTAATGCCCACATGACTGTTTTGCAAAAAGTTCTTAAGGTTTTTTAAAGCTATGGGAATGCTGGTTAGAAAATGCGCCTTGCGTTCAAACAAGCCCCTGAAACCGTAAGCGCCCAGCACCTGCAGCATGCGTATCAAAACATAGCCATTATATTGACCAACAAAAACCTGCCGGTCGATAGGCCTGGAAAGCAATTCATCAATAACGTTAAGATAATATTTCAGCAGCTGTTCTTTCCATTCATCGCTGAGGTTGGCTTTTGCCTGCCATAATAAACTTGCAACATCATACTGGAGAGCGCCTTTCATGCCGCCCTGGAAATCTATGAAATGAACCTCGTCATTATTAATAATAATATTACGGCTTTGAAAATCGCGGAACATAAAATATTTATATTCCGTTTTAGTAAGATATGTTGCCAATGCTTCAAAATCATCCAGCATTGCCTGCTTATCATATGGCAACTGAAGGGTATCGAGAAAATAATATTTAAAATATAACAGGTCGCTTAAAATAGCCTGCCGGCCAAATTCTTTTGCTGTTAAGCATAAATCATAATCCATGTCTTTATCGCCTGCAATCTGCACATGGGCCAGTTGTTTCAGGCTTTCTTTGTATAAACGAAAAGTATAGTCGGTGTAGCCATGCTTTTCCAACATATCAAGCAGGCAAACTGTGCCAAGGTCTTCCTGTATATAAGTTGTCTGCTCATCATTTACAAAATAAATTTCGGGCACAGGCAGTTGCATGTTCCTGAAATGTTTGCTGAATGCTATAAAGGTTTTGTTTTCTTTTATATTAAGATTATAGGTGGCGATATAGGTTTTATCGCTAAAAAAGATACGGAAATAAATCCTGTCGCTGCCGCTGCGTGGTAGTTGTTCAATGTGTTCCGGAGCCTGCTTAAGATAAGCTTCACACAATTCCCATATTTTATCGATTAGTATTTTCATTGGTGCAAGTCTGTTATTTCAATGGTTTCATGTAACGTCCTTTTGTACATTCCCCTGCTTGAAAAATATATTCTACATGGGCGTTTCATTGGCAGGTACTTTTATTTTTTTAGGGCGGTAAATGTAATCTTAAAATTGTTAAGAAAATGAAGTTATGAATTTGGAAAATGTATTGCTTTTTTGTTGAAAAAAGGCCGGCAAGAATAGATCATAGCACGGCCTGGAACTAAATCATAAAAGAACGAATTGCTTATTAAAAGCTCAGTGGCACATTTAATTTTATACCAAAATTCCTGCCCATATTGAACACTCCTTGCCTGCCTGTAACATTATTAACAGCGAGATACTTAAAGCGGCTTAAATTATTCTGATAGGCAATGTCTCCAAGATTTTCACCTGTAATGCTAAGGGTGCAAATAGTTTTGCCTTTACGGGCAATATCTGCTGAAACATGTGCGCCCATTAGCCAGTAACCGGGGGTTGCTGTTTCTGTGTTATAACCGGTGAAAGGATCGTTTTGTGCAAAATTATAATCGCTCTCAATGCCTGCAGTAATGTTACGGATGAAATTGCCCTTGCGTAAAACATCCACGGCAAGTGAAGTGATTAAGCGCGCCGATGGTACAAAAGGAATATTATCTGATCCATCAATAGCTTTTGAAAACTGCCCGCGGGCATAAGAAAATGTATTCTTGAAATGCAGCCAGTCCAAAGGATGCGGATGTATGTCGAGGCTGAATTCAGCTCCGTATAAATGAGCCGTTTGCTGGGCAAATTTAAATACCTGCAGTTCATCGCCGCTTTCGGGATCAACAATTAAAGAATCGCCGCCTGAAGTATTTTGCATGCGTTCATAGAAAATAAAATTATGAATGTGATTGTAGAACAAACTTGCATCGAGTGAAACGTGTTCCGTGGTCAATTCAATACCTGCATCGCCCTGCAAACTCGTTTCGGATTTTAAATCAGGATTACCCACTTCATAACGGTTGGTGCCTTCATGCGCGCCATTGCTCGATAGCTCTGCAAAGTTCGGCGCCCTGAAGCCACGTGCAATATTGGCTTTAAAAGCAAGCGTTTTTGATACTTCATAACTCAGGCCTGCGCTGCCTGAAATGTTTGAATAATTTTTATGAAAGGCCGCGAATTTAGTTTCGCCATTTTCCTGCATGGCATCTCCAACGGCATGCCTTGTATCGTATCTTAGGCCGCCGCTTACTGTTAGTTTATCTTTTGTATATTGGGTGAAAACAAACCCGCCAATATCAAACAAATTATAATCGGGAATTAAAACCTCTTCTGCTTTATTTTCATTGGTTTGATACATGCCTGTTACGCCAAAGCTTGTGCGCCAGTTATTATTATACGGCAAATGCCAGCGCACAGCATAATTAACGGTTTGAAGATTGAACCATGCATTAGGTGTTGATGCATCATCAGGATTGCCAAACTCCTGGCGCTGGTTATGCTGGTACCCAACAACAACATCCACATTACTTGCACCAACCTTAAAGTTATTATCACCTGTAACTTTAAAATGGCGAATGTGTTGAAAAGGAATTTCCATTGATGTTGTTTTAAAATCATCATTCGTTGCAATAGCTTCTGCACCGCCGGGCAATGTTTTTACAAACTGCCCCGTAGCTTCATCGCGGTCGCCTTCAACCATACCAATATGCTGATCGAAATTGCTCACAAGCAAATGGCTGTAGCCCCAATTGCCGCGATAACCAATCATGCCGCCAAAATTCTTGTTATAAAATTTTGAATTGAAGACATAACCATCATATTTATTCTTATAATCCTGTGCGCCTTTGTAAGAACCGTAAGCATTCCAGCTAAAACCATTTTTTGTACCAGCGATGTTGCCATAAAAACCACGTAATGCATTATTGGTTTGATATTCACTTAAAAAGTTTGCCTTGATTGTTCCTTCCGGTACAGGCACCTGTGACTGTATATTAATCACACCAGCCAATGCATCGCTTCCATACATTAAAGAAGCAGGCCCTTTTAATACTTCCACGCGCTGAACACTGTAATCATCAATTTCAATTCCATGTTCATCGCCCCATTGCTGGCCTTCCTGCGGAACGTTATCATTTATAGTAAGCACCCTATTATAGCCCAGGCCGCGTATAAACGGTTTTGAAATGGCCGGCCCGGTTGTAACAGCGTTTACACCCGGTACTAATTTAGTTAGTACATCAATAGCATTGGTAGCGGTGGTATTTACAAGGTCCTGTCGCTTCACAACACTTACCGGCTGCGGATTTTGTTTAATTAATGTGGCTGATGAAACGCCCGTTACCGTTACGGTTTCATTTTCTACTGCTGTTTCATTTAATATAAAATCTTTTTGAACGGAACTTCTTAAATCAATCATCTGTGCATTGGTGGAAAAACCAATGTAAGAAACTTCCACCAGGTACTTACCCGGCGGAATATTATTTACCTGGTAGGTGCCATCCTGTTTGGAAACAACACCTTTATTTATATCATGAATAAGGATAGATGCACCTGGCAAAGCGGCGCCGGTTTTGGAATCGGTAATTTTCCCGGAAAGCGAAGTTGTTTTTTGTGCGTTGCAAAAGGAGAAGGCACTTAATATTAATATTGTATATAGTAACCCGTATTTTAAATAAGACATTGCTTAAGTTTTAAAGATTGATTTAATGCATCAATCCTGATAATTAAAATTGTTAATCAAAAAAACACTTAAGCAAAAGATGGAGGATCTGTTCCGGATGAACTTTCAACAATGGAACTATATGCAGGTAATAAATAGTAATAAAAAGCAGTAATACGGTGTTCAGGTGTTATAATTTCAATCTTGCTTACAACAGCATCGTTGTCTTGTGTAAGATGGAAGTCGCATATGCTGCAGGAGAAGTCTGCTTTTACATCAGCATCGCTGTTATCGGGCTGATGATGATGGCAGGCTAAAGAAATTTCATGTGTATGTAATGCCTTTACAGCATGCACCAGCACAAACAGCGTAAGAAAAAGAATTGCGCTTGTTTTTTTGAAATATGATGCATGTAATAAATTCATCGCAGGCAAAAGTAAAACAACTTATAAATTACAACAATGTTGCAAATTTTAATTATGGTTAAATTTCTTTAACAGCATTATACTTATAAATATTGACGGTCTCATTTATCTGCTGTAAGCTCTTTCAATTTTTCCCACATTTCAGGAATGCGCTTTATCCATACAAGTTCTTTCCGCTTGGTTTGCGCATCAATTGCGGGCGTTCCAAAATAGGTTTTATCACCATCAAGTGAAGAAGGAACGCCGCTTTGTGCAAACACCACTGCATTAGCACCAATGTTTAATGTTTTACTTACACCAACCTGTCCCCACAGCACAACGCCATCTTCAATAACGGAGGCGCCTGCAATGCCCACCTGCGCAGCGAATAAACAATTGCGGCCAACATTTGTATCATGGCCGATATGCACAAGGTTATCCATCTTTGTTCCTTTGCCTATGCGGGTTGAAGCGGTAACACCTCTGTCTATCGTGCAGTTAGCGCCAATCTCAACATTATCTTCGATAATAACATTACCACAACTCTGCATTTTCTTATACCACACTTCGCGGTCCTTTTTTGAATTATAATAAAAAGCATCGCTGCCTATTACTGTTCCGGACTGAATAATAACGTTATTGCCAATCTCTGTATAATCCATTAAAGTAACATTGGGATAAATAACACAGTTGCTACCAATCTTTACATCTTTACCAATAAATACATTTGGCATTATAAGGGTGCCTTCGCCTATAACTGCGTTTTCGTTTTGCAATTTTTTTGCGGGATTGAGTGGCCGGAAATGATTTACAATTTTTAAATAGGCTTCGAATGGCTCCTGAGTAACAAGCAAATTTTTTCCGCTTGGTACGGTTACATCATTTGTATTGATGATGATATGTGTTGCTGCGCTGTTTAAGCTTGCTTCATAATATTTTGGATGATCAACAAAACATAAATCGCCTTCTTCCACTTTATGTATTTCATTGATGCCATAAGCCTGTGATGCAGCATTACCAACTATTTCAGCGTTTATCAGCACTGCAATCTCATTTAAAGAAACAGGTTGGGGAAACTTCATTGATTAAATATTTTATGCAGCAAAGTTAAGTTGTAGTATATGCTTACTGCATATTTATAAGTTTTATAAATTCATTTTAAGCTATGAAAATTTACTTTTTGATTTTTGATTTTTGTTTTTTATTTAAAGCAATTCACATCAATAAAAAAAATTGTGCATAAAATTGTTTGAAAATTTTTTTGTGCAAGTAAAAACTATATCTAATATTGTGTCGGGAAATTTATTTCCCAGTTACTTACTAACCCATATATATACAAGGTCCCCCGATAAGTCGGGGGATTTTTTATTGTTATGTTTCGCTACTTTATCATATATAAGCCATATAAAACTTTATCTCAATTCACTTCATCAGTTGATAATAAAAAAACATTAGCTGATTATTTTACTGTTCCAAAAAACGTTTATCCTGTTGGCAGGTTAGATGAAGACAGTGAAGGTTTATTGATATTAACCAACGATACAAAGCTTAATCACCGGTTATTGAATCCGGCATTTGAACATGAAAGGGAATACTGGGTTCAGCTTGACGGAGAAATTACAGATGAAGCTATAACACAGATGCAGCAAGGATTGCAGCTCAATATAAAATCTTCATTGCATCAAACAAAAACAAGCGGTGTAATTATATTTGATGAGGTGCCTGCAGTTGCTGAACGTGTGCCGCCCGTTCGCTATCGTGCAAACATCCCAACATCATGGATAAAAATAATTTTACGCGAAGGCAAGAACAGGCAGGTAAGAAAAATGACGGCGAAAGTTGGTTTTCCAACATTGCGTTTAATCCGTTATCGAATTGAAGACATTACTTTAAATGATATGAAGCCGGGTACGATAATAGAGCTTTCTAAAAAATCAATTTATAAAAAACTGTTTCATGGAAGTATATGAAGTGCGGGATGAAATGTATTCGATCACAACAGATGTTTCCAAACTTGATGTTAACGTTATACATCAGTTTCTTTCAAAAGAATCTTATTGGGCGCAAAGTGTTCCCATGCATATAATTGAGAAAGCAATTAAAAATTCTTTATGCTTTGGATTGTTTTATAAGGATGTGCAAATTGGCTTTGCAAGATTAATAACGGATAAAGCCACGTTTGCCTATCTGGCCGATGTGTTTATTATTAATGAATTTAGAGGCAAAGGATTATCCAAGTGGCTGATGAAAGCAATTCACGCGCATCCTGAATTGCAGAATTTAAGAAGATGGCTGCTTACCACAAACGATGCGCATGGTTTATATGAGCAGGTTGGGTGGACTAAAGTGCCTGATGATTATGTTTACCGTTTTATGATGCGGCATAATCCCGATGTTTATAAGAATATGGAGAATGCATAAACGAAAAGGCGTCCTGAATTTTTAAACCCGGACGCTCTTGCTTTGCTTTAGCTGTCATAAGAATTATTTCTGGAGCTTACATGGCAGCAAGCTGTACCTTTTGTGTAAGCTCTACTACGTTTTCGCGGAACAAGCTATCTGTATCCATAAGGTCTTTTACAGTCTGGCAACTGTGTATAACAGTTGTGTGGTCTCTGCCACCAAAATGTTCGCCAATAGTTTTTAAGGAGTTTTTAGTGAATGCTTTTGCAAGGTACATGGTTATTTGTCTTGCCTGTACAATTTCGCGTTTGCGAGTTTTCTGCAGCAGCTTATCATAAGGTACTGCAAAGAATTCACAAACCATTTTCTGAATGGCGTCAATCGTAATTTCCTTGCTGCTCGTCCGTATAAAATTACGCAGCACTTTCTTTGCGAGATCAAGGTCTATTTCCCTTTTATTAAGTGAAGACTGGGCCAGCAAAGAAATCATGGCGCCCTCCAGTTCGCGTACATTATTACTGATATTGTACGCTACGTATTTTACAACATCCTTTGGTAATTCAAGGCCATCATTCTTCATTTTACGCTCAAGGATTTCAATGCGGGTTTCATAATCAGGCACCTGCAGATCAGCACTTAAACCCCAGCGGAAACGGCTTAATAAACGCTCCTGCATACCATCAAGGTCTTTCGGTGGTTTATCAGATGTAAGCACCAATTGCTTGCCGCTTTGATGTAAATGATTGAAGATGGCAAAAAGCGCATCCTGCGATTTTTCAGCCTTGGCAAAGAACTGCACATCATCAATTATTAATACATCTATTAACTGATAAAAATGAATAAAATCGTTGATGGCATTATTGCGGCTGTGATCCTGGAACTGGTTAATAAATTTTTCACTGCTTACATATAAAACAATCTTGTGCGGGTGCAGGCGCTTTACTTCATTGCCTATTGACTGGCCGAGGTGTGTTTTACCCAAGCCAACACCACCATATATTACCAAGGGGTTAAATGAACTGGCACCTGGTTTTTCAGCAACTGTTTTGCCTGCGCGGCGTGCCACACGGTTACAATCACCCTCAATGAATGAATCGAAAACATAAGCAGAATTGAGCTGCGGGTCAATCTGCATTTTCTTTATACCCGGAATGACGAAAGGGTTTTTAACCTCATCATTTATTACAAGAGGAAAGCTCATTTCGTTATTGTTATAGAATTTTATATTACCGGCAGGCACATCCATGCTGCCGTTCTTTCCTTTACTGCCACTGTCAACTAAAATGCGGTATTCAAGCCTTGCAGTTTTACCAAGCTCACGTTTAAGTGTTTTTGCAAGAAGTGTTACATAATGCTCTTCAAGGTACTCAAAAAAGAATTGACTTGGAACTTCAATTAATAAAACATTGCCATTTAATTCAAGAGGGTTGATTGGTTCAAACCATGTTTTAAAATGCTGCCACTCTACTATATCTTTTATAATCTTTAAACAATTTTCCCATACTTTTTCTGCGGTTTTATTCATAGCAATTTCAAACATTATTTGAGTTAGTAGATTCTGTTCAACTGATAAAAAATCCCAAAAAAAATTTCATGATTTTCATAACGAAATTTCTTTGGGGACAGGAGGACGAATATCAAGACTAATATGTTGAAAAAAAAATTTTTTTAAGCGCATTTTTTTTACTTGAGCCTCGCTAAAAATAATTTTGGAAGCGCAAATATTTATAAATGAATAACATCAGCACGTTGATGTTTTTTAAATGCGATTTAAAAAAAATTTCCCTTTGTTTTTTTGATAAAAAAAGTGTAATAAAAAAGAAATTTTAAATATAAAAAGGGCTCATGTTTTTTTATGCATGAACCTTTTTTCTGAAAGCCTTATACAGCTTATGTTTGATGAAAATTATGTTGATAAATTGTTTTTGTTTACTGGCTTTTTTATATCAAATCCCTGCCAGTTCCAAACTCTTCTTTTTTAACCTTCTTATTTCCACATCTTCAATAACCGGTTCGGGTGATAAAATAAGCGAAGTATTATTTTCCCTCCACCAGTTATTATTTTTTAATTCAGTGAAAGGCAAAACGCCAACAAGATATTTGCGCTCTGCTTCTGCATGCCATTCTTCAATCCATTCAAATTTTTCCTTGGGAATATATTGCCAGTCATCGAAGCTTACATAAGCTTTTATATAAAAATCTTCGCTTAATTCGGGAACAATATGGTGATATAGTTTTTTATATTCATATCTGTAGTTATAGCGCAATGCGGATATATCGCTCAGCACAGCAGAAGCCGTGGGAAAGCTGCCCGCACCCTTGCCATAAAAGAATTGTTTATCAGCAAAAGAGCTTTCAAGAACAACGCCATTGTATTCATTTTTTACAAACGATAAATGATCATCCGCTTTTACAAACTGTGGTAAAACAAAGGCAGCTACTTTTCCATTTAATAACTTCTTTGCCTGGGCTACGAGTTTAATGTCGTAATGTTTTTCTTTGGCTACCAGTGCATCGCCTGATTGTATGTTTTGAATACCGCTGAAAACAATATTATCCGGATGTTCAACTATGCCATACGCATGTGCCAATAAAATAGACCATTTATTCACGGCATCCCATCCATCCACATCTAACGTAGGATCGCTTTCGGCAAAACCTAATTGTTGTGCCAGCAACAAAGCATCTTTAAAGCTCAGGCTCTCTTCAAACATTTTTGTAAGAATGAAATTGGTGGAGCCGTTTACAATTGCTTTTAATGAATGCAGTAGATCATTATCATAATATTCTTCCAGGTTCCTTATAACGGGAATGGAAGCGCAGGCTGCGGCTTCACATAAAAAGGATTTACCGGTTTGTTTTTGCAGTTCCAATAACTTGGGAAGATGTTCCGCTATCATTTTTTTACTGGCGCTTACGACATGTTTACCGTTTAATAAAGCTGTTGAAACAATTTCAAAAGCCGGTTCGCTTTCATTTATCACTTCAACAATTACATTTATTTCTTCATCGTTCAGCAATTCTTCTTTATCTGTTGTAAATAATTCTTCCGGCGCATTTCTTTTTTTGCCGGGATGTTTAATGCAAACCTTTTTTATTGTTGCATTTAAAGAAGATGTTTGCTGAAGCGCTTTATATAAACCTTCGCCTACCACACCAAAACCAAATAAACCTATCGTTAGCTTCTTATGATATTTTCCATTGTTGTTAATTGCCTTGCCCATATATATAGTTATTGATTGTTTAAATCGTTTATTCATTGCTTATACTGTTACCAATGCTTCTTCTTCCACTTTATTATATAAGAATGTTTTAATGGCTTCTTCTATTTGCTCATATTCTAATAAAAATCCGTCATGCCCGTAAGGTGAATGTATTTCCCTGAACTCAGCATAAGGAATATGTGCCGCAATAAATTCCTGTTCCGTTGGCGGAAAAAGCAAATCGCTTGAAATGCCGATAACCAATGCCTTTGCTTTAATCTGTTCCAGTGCTTTAACTGCACTTTCACGGCCGCGACCAACATTATGGCTATCCATCCCCTTACTTAAAAAATAATAGCTAAATGCATTAAAGCGTTTAGCTAATTTTTCGCCCTGGTATTGCTGGTAACTTTCTGAACTGCGTTCCCTGCTGTACAAATCATCTGATGTTATTTTTTGTGTGAGTTTATAGGTATCATAACTCCTGTAAGAAAGCAGAGCAATTGAACGCGCTGTTTTCATGCCTTCCAATCCTGCGTCAACATGCTGTTCTTTCCAGGTAACATCATTTTCAATGGCAAAACGCTGCGATGCATTAAATGCTACACCCCATGCAGAATGAAATGCATTGGTAGCAATAGGAATAATATATTGAAACAATTCGGGTTCTTCTATGCTCCATTCCAGCAATTGCTGGCCGCCCATACTGCCGCCAATGCCGATATGGATTTTAGAAATGCCCAAATAATTTTTTAAGTGTTGATAAGCACGCACCATGTCCCTCGTGGTAAACCAGGGAAATGCATGATACCATGAATTATTGGTTGCAGGGTTTATATCAAATGCATTGATGCTGCCATAGCAACTGCCCGGCATATTTACACAAACAATAAAATATTTTTTTGGGTCGAAGAATTTATCGTTGCCCACAAGACCGCCCCACCATTCAGCAGGATCGCTGTTGGCGGTTAATGCATGAAATATCCAAACCACATTACTC
>JAEWBD010000237.1 GCA_023391315.1 Bacteroidota bacterium
GTTGTAATGTGTTTTTGCAAACAGATAAGAAGAAGAATCTTTCAACCTGGTAATAATGCGCCGTATATCCTCCCGCGCTACATCATAATCATCCTCATCATTGTTATCAATATAGGTTTTTAATACAGCCTGGTGCAGCAAAGGCAAATCATTTTTTGTGAATGGCGCTTCCTCTAAATAATTAGCCGCCGATGCTTTTGTGGCCGAATCTTCTGAAACAAGATCATTCAATAAAACCCTGGCTTTGGAAACAAATAAGCCATCGCTTGGTAAGACCTTATTAAACCGGAATGATTCAAAAAACTTATTGGTGTTGGTATTATTAATTTCTGCCGAATCCTGTATGGTTACCAATGAATATATTTTTCCATCATTCAATAATTTTCTCAGCCTTTTTATATTGTGCGAACCCGGTGACCGGAAAGCAAACTCATACCCGCTTACCTTATCGTTGCTTATTGGTTTTACATACAAAGCGCTATCGCCATCCTGCAAATCTTTATAGTTTTCAATAATGTTTTTCCAGAAAGCAGAATCGCTTTCCTGCCAGTAATAATTATTGAAATGCTGAATATAAATACTGTAGCTGTCCGCTCTCGAAGAGTCATAACTTTCATAACTGAATGTTGTATCGCCATCGTCGGGATTCATAACATACCTGAAGTTTTCCGGCGACCATGTTGAAAACAAACCATCGTCTGAAGCATTGGTTTTCCAGTTACCATTTATATAGTTTATAGGCTGAAAAGAATTCATGAATTTTTGGGCTGCTGCTTTTCCTTTTGCGGAATCGTACATGGCAACCAATACATACCACCTGTTGCCCCTGAATTCATAATGTGCATCAAGCGTAAGCTGTGCATCTTTCATTTTGCCGCCAATTTCCAGTGCGCGGTGGCCATTTTTAAAATACATACTATCAACAGTAAGCGTAGTAAAACGGCTTCTTTGAGATGCTCTTATGTTTGCCAGCGTTACACTGTCATTCGTTATGTAAAAGCCGCTGGCGGCTTCATTTGTTCCAAAAAAATAGTACGAACCATTTACAGGGTCTGTTGAAATATTCAGCTCCATGTTTACCGAAGTGTCTTTATCGCTGTCAAGCATTTCGCCGCCCGATTTAGGCGTGCCGGGAACATTTAATTTATAAGCCTTCATATTATTTACATAACTAAACTCCTCATTACTGGTGCTGGCTGTAGGTATGGTAAATGAATGCAGGAATTTATTGATGAATGCTACACCCGAAGTATCTTTTTTCATGCTTACGGCAATTGCCATATACATCATTCCATCTTTAAACAAAAAATAACCATGGCTATAATTGTTTTTGGATGAAACAAATTCGCGGCCGGGTATATTATTAATTGTGATGGGCTTTCCGTCAGAATATTTATTGGTATTGAAATAATAGGAAATGATGCCATTGAAAACACTGTCGGCCATTTTTTGTGTGTAGGGCGTTTGCATTGCCGTTGTCATGTATAGGGTGCTTTTAAAAACATCAAAATACATTTTCATGTTCAATATGGCGTACAGGTTCAGGTTACCAGCCTTACCGGGCATTTGCACTGTATAATAACCCGACTCATCCTTTATATCATACCAGGGTTGTTCAACTTCGGCAACTTTATAATCGGCCGCTTTTATTTTGCGGGAGGAAAAAACGGGTTCAACCGTAAATCCTTTTTCTTTTAACAGGGCAATCAACCCTTCTTCACCGGGCAAATGGGCGGCGCCTACGGCAAATACCATGCTGCGCTCTTTACCAAGGCTATCCATGCGCAGCGCCATTTTTTTATTGCGTTTAACAAGCAAGGCGTCTTTAAACGTACTGTCGCCGGCATTGGAAAAACTGTCAATAGCATTCAGGTTATTATCAATATATGTTTTGATTAAAAATGCCGTCATCGATTTTGTTGCCGCTGCGTTCTGGGCATCATCACTCATAGCTACATCCTGTATGTCGGATTTATCCACGAGGTCAAAGAGGTTTTCCTGGTCTTCCAGATCTTCAACACCGCCCGTCCATTTTCCCTGGCGGCGGGCTATATCAAAAAGATAAACGTCGAGAAAGCTTTGCATTCTACCGGTGCTGTAGCTTTCCTGTATCCACTTATTTTTCTCATGCAGTATATCAGCCGTGGTAATTTCATCTGCGTTTTTACCAAGCTTTTTCGCCAGTATTCTACCATATTTTTTATACTCATCCTTTTGCATCATATCCTTCAGGCGAATGGTTTCCATCGTCTTTTTCTTTGCTTCATCAATTACAAAAGGCGTGAATTGTTCGGGGTCAATCTCCATGGCAAAACCATCTGCTTTTTCAATAGCATGATAAACAGAGTCGCCAAGGTTAAAAATACGCTCATCCGTAAGGTGCAGCGTGCCAAACAGGTAAGAAGGTTTCTGAAAACCATTGCCGCTTATTCTCCACAAAAGGGTAGATGGCAGTTTTTGTGCTGACAGCATTTGCAGGCAGGCAAATAACAAAGCCAGCGTGCAACCAAACAATTTTTTACTCATAAACAGTTATATTAAGTTTAAGGCTGGTGCAAAATTACTAAAGGAATGCAATATTCATTATTAACGTTTCAATAGCCTTCATTTACTGCCAATAATGATTTATTTTTGCAGTTGCTTTTTTTTGAAGCATACTTCCGAAATCTTAAAATTTATACATCAGCTTTGGCTTTACCACAGTTAATTAAGTACATATACAATAACGGAACAGATGAAGTAATTCGCCGCGGAAAAAAAATTTTTTCCCTCGGTTATGTTGAACTGATTGAAAACGATGAGTTGCTTAACTCGGTTGTTTTCCGCATGCGCGACGATACTTACAATACTTTTTATAAAGTTTACCTGAACCGTTATAATAACATTCAAACCCTTTCGCTGCGCTGCACCTGCCCATATAATCTTGGCGATATTTGCCGCCACGAAGCAGCCGCATTATTCCGCCTGCAGGAAATGATTGATAACAACCAGCTTGGCGAAACAGAAACCGAATATAAACAGCAGCATACCGTTGTAAAGCTGAAACAGCTTGAGCTGCGTTCCATAAAACTACTCGCTGCGCCGGATATATTAACGGTTGCAGAAGATTTTCTCCGCACCTATAAAGCTAATATTACCGAAGCGGCCAACGATATTGTAAAAGCAGAATTAAATTATGAAGGCGAAACATACAACCTGCAATTTCGCCGCAACGATGAACGCAATCTTGATACAAGCTGCAACTGCAACACAGAAACGCATTACCCGCTGTGTGTGCACAAAGTAATTGTGTTGCTGCAGCTCATGCATAATCACGGGCCGAATTTCTTTGACAGCATCAGCAACCGCGACCGCGAAAAAAATAAATTACTGGCCTTATACGGATATACAGTTGATGACAACCTGGAGGGCAAATTTGAATTTACGTTCCGCGATGGCAAACCTTTTTTGCGTGTGCTTGACCCTAGCATAAAACGTGTGGCGGCGCCTGCACAACCGGAGCGCAAGCCTTTTCAAATGCCGGTGCAGAAAGAAAAGGAAGTATTGGTTGAAGAAAAGCCGGCGGCCACTATTCAATACCGCAAATTAGGGGTAGTATTAAGGCAGGATGCACAACAATATCCGTTTATACAGGCGGAAGCCGTTAAAGGCGAAACCGATGAAGAACAAAAATATTTTACAGGAAAGATAGAGAAACTCGACCTTACAAAATTTGTAAATACAGAAGATGTAAGCGAAGATGATAAAATGCTGCTGCAGCATTTACGCAAGCTGCTGCCGTCTGAAGTTACACGGTACCTTAACCGCAACTCTCCTTTCAGTGGTATATGGGAAAATATTATTCAGCAGCATAATGATGAACTGCCTGAAGAAACCCGCTATCTCATTACTGAATATCTTTTGCCCAAATACAAGAAATTATTTTCCGAAACAAGTGAAGGCAATTTTGCTTTTTCATTACCGCAGCAAAAGCAATTTGTAACTGCGAACATTGAACCTGCAGTTCTTTCCAATCAATACATACAGCCGCAGTTTATTATTTCGCATAAAGACAATACTTATGAAGTAAAATGTTTTGTAAAGCTGCTGAGCTCTGTTGTGCCGCTTGAAGAAAATACAATGGCTTCGCCCCTGGTTTTCCAGCATGAGAATACCTTTTATTTATGGCAAACCACGGAAGATGTTTTGCTGGCCGAACGTTTTTTAACTGAAGGAAAAATAGTTATTACGGAAGAAAGCTGGAGCAAACAACTTGCTGAATTTATTCTCCCGCTCACCAAGCAATACGATGTTCAGTTTAGCGGCATACAAAAAGAAGAGCTTAAAAATATAAAGCCCGAAATGCGCCTGATGATCAAAGAAAAAAGTGATTATCTTTTGTTTCAGCCTTTCTTTAATTATAATGGTTTTGATGTAAAACCCGAAGATAAAGACCGCATAATTGTTCCGTCTGCAGGCAAACTTGTTATTATTCACCGCAATGAAGAAGTGGAAAAATCGCTTATTAAAAAAATCGAGAACCTGCATTCATCTTTCATTCATACGGATGATAATTCACTTGCACTTAAAGGTGCCGATGTTTTGAAGAATAACTGGTTCTTTTTATTTGCAGATGCGGTGAAGGATATGAATATTCCTGTGTATGGCTTTGATGCGCTGAAGAAATACCGCTTTAATACAGCGAAACCTTCAACAAAAATATTTATCAGCAGCAATACAGACTGGTTTGATGCAAGGATTGATATTCATTTTGGCGAACAAAAAGTTACCGTAGCCGATGTTAAAAAAGCGTTGGCCAACAAACAACAGTTTGTGCCTTTACAGGATGGCACATTAGGCATTTTACCGGAAGACTGGATTCGCCGTTACTCCATGCTGTTTGCTGTGGGTGAAGGAAAGGCTGCCAATATTAAACTAAGCAAGTATCATTTTGGCGTAATTGAAGAATTGTATGCACAGCGCAACGAAGAAGAGATTTTCTTTAAGCTTGAAGAAAAATATGAACGCTTAAAAGAACATCATTCTGTAAAACAAATTGATCCGCCGGAACATTTATCGCATGTGTTAAGGCCATACCAGGTTTCAGGTTTTCAATGGCTCAATTATTTAAGCGAAGTAAACTGGGGCGGCATTCTTGCAGATGATATGGGTTTGGGTAAAACGGTGCAGGCTTTATCATTCCTGCATCACTATAAAACGGAACATAGCAAATTAAGGGCGCTGGTTGTGTGCCCTACATCGCTTATGTTCAACTGGGAAAATGAAATAAAAAAATTCACGCCGTTGCTTAGCTGGTATATCCATCATGGCAGCACCCGTTCACAGCAATTGGATGCTTTTTATAAATCGGATATTGTAATTACAACGTATGGCACTTTGCGCAGCGATATTCAATTGTTTACAGAAGCAGAGTTTGATTATGTTATTTTAGACGAAAGCCAGGCCATTAAAAATCCGCACAGTAAAGTAACAAAAGCTGCCAGTTTATTGAATGCAAAGAACCGTTTGTGCATGAGTGGTACGCCTTTGCAGAACAATACATTTGATATGTATGCGCAGATGAATTTCTTAAATCCCGGCATGCTGGGCAGCATGGAATTTTTCCGCCAGGAGTTTGCTATTCCGATTGATAAATTTGGTGAGAAAGAACAAAAAGAACATTTGCGCAAACTGTTATATCCATTCATTTTAAGAAGAACAAAAGAACAGGTTGCAAAAGATTTGCCTGAAAAGAGTGAAATGATTTTGTTCTGCGAACTTGGCGATGAACAGCGCAAAATTTATGATGCTTACCGCAATGATTACCGCGATAAAATTTTAGGCACGGTTGAAGATAAAGGTGTTGGTAAATCGCAGCTTACCATATTGCAGGGCTTAATGAAGCTGCGCCAGATTTGCGACAGCCCATCCATTATAAATGATGAAGAAAAATACCCCAATGTTTCCGTTAAGCTGGATGAACTTGGCAGGGAAATTTCTGAAAACATCGGCAATCACAAGGCGCTTGTTTTCTCACAATTCCTCGGTATGCTGGCTTTGATAAAAGATAAAATGAAAGAGCTTGGGATTGAGTATGCTTATTTTGATGGCAGCACTTCAGCAGTAGACCGCGAAAAAGCCATTCAACGTTTTCAGACAGATGAAAACTGCCGCGTATTTCTTATCTCTTTAAAAGCCGGCGGCGTAGGCTTGAACTTAACCGCAGCCGATTATGTTTATATAGTTGACCCCTGGTGGAACCCCGCTGTGGAGCAGCAAGCCATAGACAGAACGCACAGTATTGGCCAGACAAAAAATATTTTTGCTTACCGTATGATTTGTAAAGACACGGTTGAAGATAAAATATTAAAGCTGCAGGAACGCAAACGTGCACTGGCTGCTGAATTAATAACGGATGACACAAGCTTTGTGAAGAGCCTTACAAAAGAAGATGTGGAATATTTGTTCAGTTAAGTCGTAGCAAAACAAATACCAACCGGAACTTCAATTCCATTTTAAAACAATCAGGTTTAGCAAAAGAAGATTTAGAAAAATGAAGCCTGAATTTGTTTAGCTCTTCTCCAGCAGCCACCACATCTTTTTCCGGGGCCTTATTTTATAGTTGCTGGTTATATAAGTGCGTATATGGTCCATGGCTTCATCAACGCTATCGGTAATTAAAACAAGTTCCAGGTCTTCCGGGCTTATTGTTTGTTCTTCCACCATTTGCCCCATAAGCTCTGCAAGGTCTTTATAATATTCTTTTCCAAATAAAATAATGGGAAACTCTGTTACACTTTTTGTTTGAATTAAAGTAAGCGTTTCAAAAAACTCATCCATCGTGCCAAAACCACCCGGCATACAAATAAAAGCATAAGAATATTTCATCAGCAGTTCTTTGCGCACAAAAAAGTAATCGATGGTTATGCTTGTATTAAGATAAGGGTTTTCATGCTGCTCAAAAGGCAGCCTGATGTTACAGCCAACAGATACGCCGCCATTTTCAAAAGCGCCGCGGTTAGCAGCTTCCATTATACCGGGGCCACCGCCTGTCATGGTGGTAAATCCCATTTCAGCAATACGCTTACCAAACGCTCTTGCTTTTTCATAATAATGATGGCCCTCCTTAAACCTGGCAGAGCCAAATACTGTTATGCAGGGGCCCACAAAATGCAGGGTTCGAAAGGCTTTTATAAACTGCCACCATACTTTTAAACTGAAAAGTAATTCGTAACCACGGTTTTTAGGTCCCTCCAGGAAAACTTCTTCTGAGGGCAAAAGTCTTGTGGTTTCCTCTTTTGTTCCGCTTGTTTGTTTCTCAGGCATGCGTAAAAATAAAATGGTTTTAGTCTAACTTAGTCATAATTGTTTACAAATAAAAAGCCTTGAATATGTTGTTGCACGTGCATGCCGATAATCCAAATGAACGCCACATTAAAACCATCAGGGAGTGTTTGCTCGACGGTGGAGTGATTATTTATCCTACTGATACTATTTATGGACTGGGTTGCGATATTTTTCAGCATAAGGGGATAGAAAAAATTTGCCGGATAAAACATATTGACCCGCATAAAGCACAGCTAAGTTTTGTTTGTTATGACCTGAGCGATTTAAGCAAATACACCAAGGGCATTTCAACGCCGCTGTATCGCTTGCTGAAAGAATATTTGCCCGGCCCTTACACTTTTATTTTGCCTGCCAGCAAAGAAGTGCCGAAGATTTTGCAAAGCAAGAAAAGCACGATTGGTTTACGTGTGCCCGATAATAACATTGCAAGAACGATTGTACAGGAACTTGAACATCCTATCCTCTCGGCTTCGCTGCCCGGCGAAATGGTGGAAGAATATACCGATCCGGAATTAATTTATGAGAACTTCAAAAACCTTGTTGATATCGTGGTGGACGGTGGCGCCGGCGGCATGATTCCTTCAACCATCATTGATTGCACCAAAGATGAATATGAAGTGCTGCGAATGGGCGCCGGACAGTGGAATGAATAAAAACTGGTTCAGTTTTTTAAACTGAACCAGTTTCGTTAACTAAATGGCATCTTCACAATCTTTGCTTTAATAAGCCTGCCGCGTATGTCAATAAAAATTTCATTATCCAAACCGGCATTATCAATGGCAACATAACCCATGCCTATAGCCTTTCC
>JAEWBD010000339.1 GCA_023391315.1 Bacteroidota bacterium
CCGACCTTATTAATGCCGGAAAAGAAACAGTAACCGTAATTAAAGGCGGTGCTTTTTTTGACAGTGCAGAAAGTTTTGGGATGATACGCGCCGGTAAAATTGACCTTACTGTTTTAGGTGCGATGGAAGTAAGCGAAAAAGGTGATATAGCCAACTGGAAAATACCCGGCAAAATGGTAAAAGGCATGGGCGGTGCGATGGATTTGGTGGCCAGCGCAAAGAATATAATTGTGGCCATGCAGCATACAAACCCAAAAGGAGAAAGTAAACTTTTACCAAAATGTTCTTTGCCTTTAACCGGCCTTGCATGTGTTAAAAAAGTGGTTACCGAGCTTGCCGTTATTGATATTACACCTGGAGGTTTTTTATTGAAAGAACTTGCACCCGGGGTGAGCGTGGAAGAAGTGAAGGCTAAAACCGCAGGTAAACTATTAATAGATCAAAATGTTACAACAATGGTTATTTAATTAATCCTGTTCATTATAAATTCTTTCCAGTTTTATTGAAGGGGTTGGCGATACAATAAGCGGAAACTTTTCAATAGCCACAAAACTGGGGTCAAGTCCAAAGCCCCGCTCTTCACTCAGGCTGTGTTCCTTCAGCCAAAGGTGAAACTTCATGATTATTTTTTCAAAGAAGGGCAGGTCGTTATCGTTGCTCAGGAATTTTTCCATTACAATAAACTGAAAATCGCCTACAATATTATTTTTTTCCAGGCTTTCATAGCGGCTGGTAATATTCACTTCTTTATTACTCACCAGTTCTTCCAGCACTTTCCGGAACATCAGGTTAATTCTTTGCTGCACGCGGAAACCTAAACGGAATTCCACGCGGATAATATCGTTGGGTATAATATGCTCAACATAATAATCGCAGGTGTATGGATCATCAAGCGTATCTATGTGTATGAACCAGTAAATATCAGCGCGCTTGGGCTTTTTATTCAGTATTGAATAAATGATTTTATGTTCAATTTCTTTATGATTATCAGCACTGGTTAAATACACAAGATGGGTAGCATATTTGGGAATTGATTTATCGTTGCTTAATTCCTGTATCAGCGGAATATAGTGTTCAAGTTTCACAAATTCCACGTACCGGTTTTTAATTTTCCGGCTTCTGTACCAAACATACATCACTAAAAAAAGCAAGCCGCCTGCCAGTAGCGTAACATAGCCGCCGTGAGGGAACTTTTGAAGATTGGCTGCTAAAAAAGACAGTTCAATAGTAAGATAAACCAATAAATACAAAATAATCCAAAGATTACCGGTTCTTTTTATGGCCATATAATTGGCAAAAAGAATCGACGTGCTTATCATGCAAATGGTAATGGCCAGCCCGTAAGCGGCTTCCATATTACCCGATTTTTGAAAATATAGTACAATGCCGGTGCAGCCAATAAACAGCAATGTATTTATGCCGGGTATAAATAACTGTCCTTTTTCATCGGTTGGATAAACTATTTTCATTTTGGGCCAGAGGTTCAGCCTTTGCGCTTCGGCTATTAAGGTAAACGATCCGGAAATAAGCGCCTGGCTTGCAATGATGGCAGCCACAGTGGCTATAACAATGCCAATCATTTTAAACCAATGCGGCATTATGCCAAAAAAAGCATTAAAAGATTCTGCCAGCTGGCCGGTTATTTCTGCTCCTTTATAATTGGCAAGTAACCATGCGCCCTGACCCAGATAATTTAGAATAAGACAGGTTTTTACAAAAATCCATGAAATACGGATGTTGCCGCGGCCACAATGGCCCATATCAGAATATAAAGCTTCTGCACCGGTGGTACATAAAAAAACAGAGCCCAATATCCAGAAACCCTGCGGATAAAGGGTTAATAATTCAATAGCATAGTGCGGGCTTAGTGCTTTAAAGATATAAAAGTCATCGGCAATATGCAGCATACCCAACAAGCCAAGCATGGTAAACCAAATGGCCATTATAGGACCAAATAATTTGCCTATGGACATAGTGCCAAACTGTTGCACAAAAAATAAAGCAGCCAGTATTGCCAATACAATTATTACAATGGTGGTTCTGGTTATTTCTGTAAAGAAAGGTATTTGCCGCAACCCTTCAACCGCCGAGGTTATAGAAATAGGAGGGGTTATAATACCATCGGCCAATAAAGCTGCACCACCAATCATGGCCGGCAATACAAGCCATTTTTTTTGCCTTCTTACCAAAGCGTATAAACTAAAAATGCCTCCTTCCCCGTTATTATCGGCTTTTAATGTAAGAATTACGTATTTAACCGTGGTTTGAATGGTTAATGTCCAGATTATACAGGAAAGTGAGCCCAAAACAAGCTCATCACTTATAATCTTGCCATTAACAATTGCATTGAGTACGTAAAGCGGGGAAGTACCTATATCACCGTAAATAATTCCCAGCGCTATTAAAATGCCGGATGCTGTAACCCGGTTGATGTATTTGCTCACATTTAAAAATTAAATCCAAAAATTACAGCAGGCAACGTTACGAGGTTTTTTCGTCAATCGGTTCATCAAAAATCCTGCGCAAAGATATTTGTGGAACCTGTGAGATCATTAAAGGAAATTTTTCAACCGTTACAAAACTGGGGTCGAGCCCAAAACCTCTTTCTTCACTAAGGCTCGCTTCCTTCAGCCAGAAATGCAGTTTCATAATTATCTTTTCAAAGAAAGGCAACTCATTATCCTGTGAAAGATATTTTTCCATTACAATGAATTGAAAATCGCCCACCACATTATTGCGCTCCAGGCTTTCGTACCGGCTGGTAATATTCACTTCATTATTATTTACCAAATCTTCTACCACTTTCCTGAACATGAGGTTTATTTTTTGCTGCACCCTGAAACCAAGGCGGAATTCAACCCGTATAATATCGTTCGGAATAATGTGGTCAACAATGTATTCGCAGGTATAAGGATCATCAACCGTGTCAACATGCACAAACCAGTAAATATCGGCGCGCTTGGGTTTTTTATTCAGGATGGAATAGATGATCTTATGCTCAATTTCTTTGGGGTTGCCGGCGCTTGTCATGTAAACAAGATGCGTGGCATATTTTGGTACAGATTTATCATTGCTTAATTCCTGTATCATGGGAATATAATGTTCCAGCCGCACAAATTCCACATACCTGTTCTTGATCTTGCGGCTCCGGTACCACACATACATGATAATAAAATTCACGGCCGCAATGAGCATGGTGATGTAACCGCCTTCGAGGAATTTATGCGATAAGGCCGCAAGAAAAGTTAGTTCAACGCCTAAGTAGAAAATGAGAAAAACATATATCCAGAAAGCTTTTACCCGGTGCAGCACCATAAAGTTGGCAAACAGTATGGTTGTGGCAATCATGGTAACAATAATGGCAAGGCCGTAAGCCGCTTCCATTTTTGATGATTCCTTGAAGATCAGCACTACGGCTGCACATCCGCAAAACATCAGGAGGTTCATACCCGGGATAAACAATTGTCCTTTTTCTTCCGACGGATAATTGATCTTCATTTTCGGCCAGAGGTTAAGACGTAATGCCTCACCGATCAGCGTAAAAGAACCTGCAATCATCGCCTGGCTGGCAATGATGGCGGCCGCCGTTGCGATGATTACCCCAATAATGG
>JAEWBD010000343.1 GCA_023391315.1 Bacteroidota bacterium
ACATGGTCCGGGCCATCCTGCGCATCATCTTCCAAAATGAAAACAACACTCTGCTGCCATACAGGGCTTTTGCTCAAATAGTCAATAAACATTCCTACAGCGAGATCTTTTTCCGCCACATACGCATACGGGGTTGGTTTGCCTTTTGATAACCCCGATGTATGATCGTTACCAAACCGCATTGTATTCAAATGCGGCAGCGCATTAACAGCAACCAGTGAATCAAAATCCCTTCTCCATTGATTGAAACGAACGGTATCTCTTACGTCTAAATCCCAGCCTGTATAGTACGGGCAAATATGATCTTTCAAAACAGGAATATTTGGCTTATAATCGTCGGCAAATTCGCCATACGTTCTGTAGCTAACGCCGGCTCTTGCTGCATGATCCCATATAAATCCACCTTTGTTATTCGCTATTTCCCTTGTGCCCTCACCTCCATAATCGCCGCCACGGCCGCCATAATAAGTGGGCCATGTTTTTTCAAGATAATCGTCTGCATAAGCACCCACGCTCCAGTTGTGCCCGTCGGCACTTACTTCAGAATTTACATAAAAGTTATCCAGCAAAACAAATTCTCTTGAAATAGCATGTTCATTCGGCGTTATTTTTTCTCCGAATAAACATAAAGATGTATCGCCATTACCTTCCGGCATATCACCTAAAACCTGGTCGTAAGTCCTGTTTTCCTTAATGATATAGAAAACATATTTTATTGGCGAACTGTCGCCAATCTTTTGCGGAATGGGATTATTGGTTGCCCCTGTTGACTCAAGTTCTTTATCCTTATTATATGGTGTATTCTTATATACCTGCTGCGAAAACATACTTAACTGTTGTGCATCTGGTGTATTAATAATGCTCAATGTCCCTCTGAATAAACCGCCGATATAATACCGGTCATTATCACCTTTCTGATAACCCATAGTTGAATTGGTATGAAAAGGGTCGAACAAAACATTAGCCATTGAAGTAAACCCTTTGCCATTGGCTACATAAATTTTATTGCCGGCTGTTCTTACAGATGTCGGATACCAGCCAACGGGAATAAAGCCTTTTGATACGCTGCTGCCAGGTTTGCTTACATCAAATACGGCAACACAATTATTATCTGCATTGGCAATGTATAATGTTTTTTCATCAGCGCTTAAAGCCACACTGTTTGTCGTTGAACCCGGAACGGAGTTGGGATATAATGCCGCGTTTAAAGTTTCTGTTACTTTCCGCAGTTTAATGTTGATAACGGAAACACTGTTATCGTTTGCATTGGCAACAAAAAGATATTTACCGTTTTTGGTAATGCAAATATCATTGGGATTATCGCCTACAGCAATACTGTCAGTTATTTTTCTTGTTACAGTATTGAAAATTTTTATTTTATCGCCACCCCATACAGAAATGTACAATTTCCTTTTGTCGGGCGATAATAAGCAGGTGTAAGCTTCATTATACAATGGCTCTTTATGAAGAATAGCTTTTGACGTAAGACTGATAACATACAGGCTATTGTTTTCTTTGGTTACAACATACATCAGCCGTTTCGCATCATCAATATCAATCCCTGCAGGTGAAATTTTTTCAGGCCATTTTTTGCCGAGCTTGATACTATCTTTCAAAACGAGTTTATTATGAATGATGGCATATTTCAAAATCCAGTTATCGTTACCACCGCTTGCGTATAAATTTTTCTCATCAGCACTGAACTTTAATCCGAACCATGATTTGGGAATATCGATACTGTCCAGGATTTTTTCTTGCAATACATCAATCAACTGAATGCTCTGTGTACTTTGACCGTTATTGGTAACAGCCATATATTTTTTTGATGATAACACTGCAATATTCAGCGGAAGATCGCCAAGCGGCAGGCTTTTGCCTGCGGGCGTTAAGCCCCAGCCGTTGGGCAATTGTACCGGTTCAGGTAATTTGTCAGGTTGGGATAAGCATTTGAATGAACAGCAAACAAACAGAAGGATTAAAAAATGATAAGGCAGTTTCATTGTATAAAAATAACAAGTATCGAGGTATTTAGAGGAGCATAATAATCTTTTAATATTTCACTGCAAGTGAACTTCTTTTTGTGAGGATTAATATCATTCACAAACGAGAGGGCCAGGTTAGGGCAATATCTGCTGCTCCTATACTGATACGGTTTTTGATTGCAGCGCAAAAAACTTATTAGCTTAGCAAAAGTCGATGATATTAGTGGCGGCAGTAATTTTAAATACAACCTCTAAACTGCTTAACTTCACTGAAGCCTTAGCAATGAAAATACTTTATTCAGCTATAGTTATTAGTGTTTTTTAAAGAAGATAAGATATGAACAAGCTAACGAAAACCTTATTTATAATTTACCTCATTGCATTATGCTGGATTTTGCTGTTTAAGTTAGGCGTGCAATTTTCTTATATGAATAACAGGAGCGTAAATTTAATCCCATTCAGAAATCTTTTAACATCAAATGGTAAAGTTGATATTGGTGAAACCGTTATGAACGTGATAATTTTTATACCGCTTGGTATTTATACAGGTGTTTTATTTAAAAGATGGCCTTTTAAAAACAACGTTTTTTTCTTCTTTCTTGTAAGTTTAATATTTGAAGCGCTACAGTTTATTTTCAGGATTGGGGCTTTTGACATTACAGATATAATTACGAATACTACAGGCGGAATAATTGGATTAATGATATTTAAAGTAATTGAAAAATTATTCAACAATAATATGAAGACGCAAAAATTCATCAACATAATTGCAGCATCCGGAACTGCATTAATGGTTACACTATTATTGTTATTGAAACTAAACATGCTGCCGGTAAGGTATCAATAATATTTCCGCCACAAGAAAGCTTCACTGTTCTGTAACTGATATAACAGCGCCTCTTTAAAAATTACTTCTTCTTTAAACCTTCAAGATATTCCAGCAAATTAGCCAGGTCTTCATTGCTCAAGTTTTGATACAATCCTTCAGGCATTAAAGATGTTTTCATTTCTTTCTTTGAGGCTACTTCATTCGTTTTTATCTGCTGCGTTGTGCCGCCTGGAAATTTAACTTCCATTGCTGTTTCGGTGTTACTTGCAATAATGC
>JAEWBD010000249.1 GCA_023391315.1 Bacteroidota bacterium
CTTCCCCTGCATGCCAGGCGGAAAGATATTCTCCTGCAGGGTCCGACCATTGGTCCTGTGATGCACTGGCCACATATACGGGCCGGGGCGCTATTAAAGCCACCAGTTCATGAAAATCTACAGGCAATGCATCTTCACGGTCGTTATAGGCTTTATAGTTATCGCAAAACCAGTGCGGAAATGCCGTATTGATTTTGGTAATCGTTTCCCCATACTTTCTTCTTGTAATTGCCGCGCCGCCTTCACCAGAATTATTGGATATTACCAGGGCAAAACGCTTATCCTGCGCGCCGGCCCATAAGGCGGTTTTGCCCAGGCGGGAATGCCCTATTACGGCCACCTTCTTTGCATCAACCGCCGGATCGGTTTCCAGGTAATCCATAGCCCGGCTCAGGCCCCATGCCCACACACCAATAGCGCCCCATTCACCGGGGGCGGGTTTTGTCTGGCCATCTTTATAAAACAAAGGTGCAATGCCTGCATTAACACTATTGCTGCTGTCGGGCTGAAGATCGCCATAATATATGGTTGCCAATCCATAACCGCGGTTAATGATTTCCTGTACCGGCCACCGGCCGTCCTGTATGCCGCGGGAAGCTTCGGTAGCATAATGATCTTTATATGCCGCTCCTTCATCATACCTTACCCATCGTTTTGAAATTAAAATTCCGGTATCTGTATTTATGGTTTGATTGCCGCCAAAATTCAAACCTAAAAATAGCGGCGCAGGCTTATCTGTATTATTGGGCAGGTACAATAAGATGTCCATAAAATATTTTTCATCTTTTGAAAAATAGGCCCGCACCTGTTTGCGTGTAGCTGTGCCATTCAGTGCTGTGGTGTTTACGGACAAGGTAACAAACCGCAAAGGGATTTTCTTCACCGGTGTTTTACCATATACATATTGTTCAAACAGGGCAAGCACTTCAGGCCTGCGCTTTTTTTCCCAATCTGCTGCCGTATGAATTGCTTTGCCGGATTGCGTTACTAACAAAGGAGGTAATTGATAGGAAGTGTCGGGAATTTCTGTTGTTTGGGCAGTGGCGGTTATGATAAAAACAAGAGCCAGTGCCGTACCCGTAATAAACTTACTGATCATGCAAGCATTTGTTTAATTGTACTGGAATAGATATTAATCAACCGGCACGAAAGATACTATATCCCGGCCGTTCAGGGCAGCCGGTTTTTTCATGCAATTGTTTGAGGTGTTGCGGCTTTGACGAAGCCTTTACTACATCTCGTCGAAATTCACCGCATCTATCTTAAAGTTTGTACTTTTATTATACAATACATGAAGTTTAAACCTCCTGCCTGCACTCATGTAGCTGCAATCTTATAAGTTATGAGTTATAACCGTATTTAAAAACAATTTGTCATGTCAAAGAAAAATTATTTCCCGCTATTTTTAATTTTAGGGCTTTTGCTCTTCATTAATCAACATAGCTTTGCACAAATGAAAGTATTATCAAAAGGTTCCAAAGCACCTATGTTCACCAGCAACGCCAGCCTGGCGGGCAATGAATTTGAATTTTCTTTAAAGGAAGCTCTTGAAAAAGGCCCCGTAGTTGTATATTTCTATCCTGCTGCATACACAGGCGGCTGCGACCTGGAAGCGCATACTTTCGCTGAAATGAAAGATAAATTTACGGCAGCGGGCGCCACTATTATCGGTGTATCTGCAGATGATATTGAACGGTTGAAGTCGTTTTCATCCAGTCCTGAATATTGTGCAGGAAAATTTCCCGTGGCTTCAGATGAAGGCGGAAAAATTGCAGCTACCTATGGCCTGGAACTGATACCTCCAAAACCAGGCGCTAAAGATGTAACCGGGCAGGAGATTTCACACGGCTTTATTCCGCGAACAACATTTGTTATTAACAAAAACGACGAGATTGTAGCTGTCTTTTCATCAGAAACCGATCATATATCGCCTGATGAACACGTAAAAAAATCACTGGAAATTGTAGAGCAGCTATAATTTAAAACGTAAACTCATGTTTGCAGCTTTCATTATTTTCAATAATAATTTACTGCTTACGATATTGCATAAATGAAAAATGTGCATTATTATTTACAACGCTGTTTGGTATTGGCCAAAGCGGCCGCGGAAAAAGGAAATAGCCCTGTAGGCGCTGCTATAGTAAAAGATGATGACATAATAAGTGAAGCCGAAGAAGCCGTTAAAACAAAAAACGATATTTCCTGCCATGCAGAAATGGAAGCCATAAGGCAGGCTGTTAAAAACTTACATACGAATGATTTATCAGCCTGCATTTTATACACCACACATGAACCTTGCGTTATGTGTTCGTATGCTATAAGGTTCTATAAAATCAGGGAAGTTATTTACGTGGAGCAATCAAAATATTTAGGCGGCATTTCATCATCCATGCCATTACTCCTTACAACAGATGTTCCGCCTTCATGGGGCAAACCGCCTGTTCTTACTCATGTAAGAAAAGACGGCAACATTCAAAAATAATACAACAATAAACCCGCCACGGCGCCGGTGAGTGTATTTAAAAAATTCACGGCATCATTATTCAACATATGCTTTCGTTCTAATGTGGCGCCCAAAACAGAATCGGTTAAATTGCCAATGGTGCCTGCAATAACTATCCATAAAAAGTCAATCGTTAATCCTGCCTGCACCGCATATATCAAAGCAATTAAAATGCTGCCGGCTATGCCAATCAGCGTTCCTTCAAAACTTATTACACCATTCAATCCACGCAGGTCTTTTTTAAAGTTCATAATGTTATAGAATTTCTTTCCATACACATTGCCTAATTCAGAAGACAGGGTATCTGCAATGGCTGAGGAAAGACTGGATGCAACCATTAATAACAACAAGGGTTGTTGTTCCCTAAGCATAAAAGATAGTAATGATAGCAGGGCTGCAACACCACCATTTGCTATAACCTGCGCTGCTGTTCTTTGCCCGCGATGTTGTTCTGCCAATCCGGTTTGTTGCTTTGTACGCATCTTCCAGGATGTGGCAAGCGTACCGGCAATAAAAAATGTTGCCAGCATTGCAATACCGGTATAGCCTTCACCAAGCCAAACCATAAAACCAATTACAACTGCGGCAACAGCGGCTTTTGCATCCAGTTTTTTTAATACAACTGTTGCCACTGCTGCGGTACATAATAAAATAAAGACAATAGCATTTTGCAACATGTATAACAAGATTAAGATTTTTCATTCTTTCCGCAACCGACAATGCAAGTGAAATTGTATAATTAATGTACAAGACGGTAGTGCATACAGGTAGGGGATACTAAGAAACATAAGGCGCCGGATGGTTTTAGGAAGTGGCAACAACCGGTCATAAAACTCATAAAGCTGTTGCTTTGTCGCATTTATCGTTCCTGCAAGCTCAATATCAAAAAACAATAGAAGAAAGCTGGCTTTGTATTTACACATGAACAGCCAATAAAACAGCATAATCAGCAACAAAATGAATAAAGTGTACTGCACGCACTTTAAAAATATAAAACCATCTTGCTTCATTCATTATATCTTATAGGCCATGGTAGAGCGACCGCACAAGCCGATACGACAGACGGAAAACCAGGCCTGCCCCCTTCCCGAAAAAAAGGCCGTTTGAACAAAACAAATTCGGCCGTTTGAACAAAATGGCTTTACCGGACTCTATCTACTTTTGTCTCAACATAATAATTTAAAAATGGGACAAACAAATTACAACGGAGCATTACAGAAACCAATAGGTTCGGGCTTCAATGCAAAATCAACTTCAACAGAAGTAATTAAAGGTATTGACCTTACAGGAAAAACTGCTATAGTAACAGGTGGAAACACGGGCATTGGCCTGGAAACAGTGAAAACACTGGCTAATGCAGGAGCTACAGTAATTGTTCCTTCAAGGGACATTGAAAAAGCAAAGAAAAACTTGCAGGGAATTGATAACGTAGAAATTGAAGAAACGGACTTAGTAAATCCTGATTCCATTGACACATTTGCTATCAGGTTTTTAGCTTCGGAAAGACCGCTGCATTTGCTCATCAACAACGCCGGAATTATGTGGGTTCCGCTACGCAGGGACCATCGCGGCATTGAATCGCAATTAGTCGTAAATTTTTTGGCTCAATTTCAACTAACCGCAAAACTTTGGACAGCACTCCAAAAAGCAAACGGAGCAAGGGTAATTAACGTTTCATCGCAAGGACATCAATTTGCACCTTTCAATTTTGACGATCCGAATTTTGAACATCGTGCATACGAAACGCTGCAAGGTTACGGGCAATCAAAAACAGCTGTTAACCTGTTTTCGCTTGAATTAGACAACCGGGCAAAAGAGTTTGGCGTAAGAGCATATTCAATTCACCCGGGGTCTATTGGAGGAACAGAATTAGCAAGAGAAGCACCATTGGAAATGTTTATACAAATGGGCTTTTGCGATGAAAAAGGAAATATGTTGCCCGAAGTTGCCGCTTCGCTCAAAACAATTCCGCAAGGTGCATCTACAACAATTTGGAGTGCGACAAGTCCGCTGCTAAACAACATTGGCGGCGTGTATTGTGAAGATACCGACATTGCTGGATTGTCTTTGGTACAAGGCGTTTCCGCAGGCGTAAAACCTTATTCGGTGGCCGAAGCAAACGCAAAACGTTTGTGGGAATTAGGCGAAAGATTGACAGGCATAACATTTCAGCTTAACTGATATTTGTAAATTAGCAACTGCACCAGCGTATGGACTTTCAACTAAAATACATAACAGACGACATTAAACTTTCCTGCTATGAAGACAAGTTGTTTAAGACAGAAGTTGTGTTTGAACACCATATGCTTGTGTGGTTCATTTCCGGTGAAACAAAAATCATTCAAGCTCATCAAAACTATTTGTTTAAGGCAGGCGACATTTTCCTCATTCCAAGAAATCAGTTAGCAACTATTATCAATTATCCGAAAGACGGACGACCGCACATGTCTGTTGTAATGCATCTTTCCATTGACAGGCTAAGGGAATTTTACGCCAACCTGAATGTAAAACCCAAAGTTTCCCCAACACTACAAATCAGAAGTTTTAACAAGCACCCATTATTAGAAAGTTGCCTTGCTTCGTTGATACCTTATTTTGACATGCAGGAAAAATTTCCTGAAAACATTGCTTCACTAAAAATTACGGAAGCAATTAGCGTTTTGCGGACAATAGATAAAGACATTGACAACGTTTTAGCCAACTTTGAAGCGCCACATAAAATTGACCTTTCAAATTTTATGGAAAAGAACTTTATGTTTAATATGCCTTTGGAAAAATTCGGTTACCTGACAGGTCGCAGTTTGACAACTTTCAAACGGGATTTCCATAAGATTTACAACACAACACCACAACGATGGCTGACACAGAAACGCCTCGAATTGGCACATTACCAACTTACCGAAAAAAACAAAAAACCGGTTGACGTATATTTAGAAACAGGTTTTGAAAACTTATCTCATTTTTCTTTCGCCTTCAAAAAACAATTCGGGCAAACACCAACCGAACTAATAAAAACAAGATAATTTTTTTCTGACCGCTTTATTTTTTACAAAATTCAGCAAGTTCCGGATTTTCTGCCACAGCATGCATTCCAATCTTTGCAACGGAATTAAAACAAAAAACAATGCAAAGATTTAAAGACAAGTTCGCGCTTATTACAGGAGGAACAAACGGAATGGGTTTTGCCACTGCCCAACAATTCATTCATGAAAACGGTAAAGTAATCATCACGGGACGAAGTGCTGAAACGGTAAATAAAGCCTTGGAAAAATTAGGAACAAATGCTTTTGGCATTGTTTCAAACGCCGCTGACATGAAAGACATATTGCTTTTAGAGGAACAGGTAAAACAATATACAGACACTGTTGATTTATTGTTTGTCAATGCAGGTTATGGAAAGTTTGCACCCCTTGCATATGCTGATGAAACACATTTTGACGAGTTGTTCAACATGTTGGTAAAAGGAACATTTTTTACCGTAAAACAAATATTACCATTCATGAACCCGGGAAGCGCTATTGTGTTAAACACTTCTGTTGTTACCGGCATGGGGATAGCAAATTTCCCGGTGTATTCAGCCGCCAAATCAGCCGTGCAGTCATTTATCAAAACCTTTGCAGCAGCGCTTACAGAAAAAGGTATTCGTGTGAATGGCATCAGTCCGGGATATATTAAAACAAACGGGTTTAACAACACAGGTTTAAGTCCCGAACAAATTGAAGGCGCTATTCAAAGCATCATCCCAACTATACCCTTCAAAAGGTTTGGTGAACCTGCCGAAATTGCCAATGCGGTATTATTTCTTGCTTCGCACGAAGCCTCCTACATACACGGAACGGAACTAACTGTGGACGCAGGATTTTCAATTATCAGGTGATGCAACAAAATTGTTGAAGAGTTTCCTTCCTGCTTCGGAAGCACATGTCTCGCAAAATCTTTTTAAGGTCAGGCTTCATCTCCCACAGATGAGATTATCTAAGGATTTTTAAACATCTTGATAAAAGAACAAGCAGGCCGTAAATCTTACGCTGTTAGCCATTAGTGCTTAACTTCAACATCCGTTTTCCATTAAGTATTTTGTACCGGCTGGCCAATCGTTATGGCGGTGCCTTCAAAATGCTTCAACATTATATGTTACCCTGCTGCAACAACAGTACAACTATAAAAATGTAATAATGAAGCAGTTTTTTTTAATGTTACTAATAACATCATGCATTGCCTGCAACCAGCAGCAGGCAGATAAAACGCCGGGGCTGCAATCCAAGATTGATAGCTTACAGTCCCAACTTAATGACAGTTATAAACCAGGCTTCGGCGAATTTATGAGCAGTATCCAGGTGCATCACGCAAAGCTTTGGTTTGCAGGTATAAATCAAAACTGGGAATTGGCCGGCTTTGAAATTAATGAGATCAAAGAAAGTTTAGACGATATTAAAAAATATTGTACCGACCGGCCGGAAACCAAATCTGTTCATATGATTGACGAACCGCTGGAAAATATAACCAATGCCATTCAAAAGAAAAATGAAACGGATTTTAAAAGCAATTATACCATTTTGACAAACACCTGCAACAGTTGCCACCAGGAAACTCAACATGCATTTAATGTAATTACCATTCCTGCAACGCCGCCATTCACTAACCAGGTTTTCAAACTGAAAGATGAAAAGTAAGTTGTTACATACGCAACCAGTTCCCACAATAATACCACGTTTGATTGTTGGACTCATTTTTCTTTCGGAAGGGCTTCAAAAATTTATTTTCCCCGCATTGGTAGGTTCGGGACGGTTTATAAAAATTGGTTTCTCCAACCCTGCATTTTGGGCAAATTTCACCGGCACTTTCGAAATAGCCTGTGGAGTATTGTTATTGCTGGGCCTGTTTACAAGACTAGCTGCTGTTCCGTTATTAACGATCATGGCCGTTGCTTTCATCAGAACCAAAATACCCATATTGCTGGGCCAGGGTTTTTGGGCCATGGCACACGAATACAGAACTGATTTTGCAATGACTTTACTGCTCGTATTCCTGTTGTATTTTGGTGGCGGTCGCTTTTCGCTGGACAGGAAATATTTTAGTAATGAAGGAAAATAACGCGCTGAAAGAAATCGCCAAACTCTTTTTGAAACTGGGCTTTACTGCATTTGGAGGGCCTGCGGCCCATACGGCAATGATGAGAGAAGAAATTGTCGTAAAAAGAAACTGGCTCACCGAGCAGCAGTTTCTTGACATAATGGGTGCCACGAATTTGATACCGGGGCCAAACAGCACGGAGTTAGCTATTCACTTGGGAAAGGAGAAAGGAGGCTGGAAAGGATTACTCGTTGCAGGAAGTTGTTTCATCCTGCCATCCGTTTTTATTACAGGTATTTTTGCCTGGTTATATAAACTATATGGGCAACTCCCACAGGTTGAACCTTTTGTTTATGGAATTAAGCCGGCCATAATCGCCATAATTCTTGCAGCCATTTATCCATTGGGAAAGCAATCTCTAAAATCAACCGAATTAGGCATTATCGGGGTTTTAGTTTTGGCTTTGTCTTTTTTTGTTTTCAATGAAATCTTATTGATGTTTGGCGCAGGGTTTCTCTTTACATTTTACACTTCTGCCAGGCAAAAGAAAACCTTGGGCAGCCTGTTGCCTTTTCCATTTTTGCAGGTACCTGTCACATCAATTATAGCTGCTACAAACCTTAACATATTTTGGAGCTTTTTGAAAATTGGGGCAACACTTTACGGGAGTGGCTATGTTTTATTTGCTTTTTTAGATACCGAACTTGTTTCAAGAGGGCTTTTAACGCGTCAGCAACTTATTGATGCCATTGCAGTGGGGCAATTTACACCGGGGCCCGTTACGTCTTCCGTTACTTTTATTGGTTACCAGATCAACGGTATTGTAGGAGCAATGATTTCAACTTTTGCCGTGTTTCTTCCCTCTTTTGTTTTTGTAGCGCTTCTAAACCCTTTTCTAAAACTAATGCGCAACTCAAAACTTTTTTTATCATTTTTAGATGCGGTAAACATTGCTTCTGTTGCACTTATCCTTTCTGTTTGCCTCGTAATGGCAAAGGAAACCATTACCGGCTGGCGAACAATTGTTATAGCCGTTACAAGCATTATGCTGACATTTGGTTATAGAAAAATAAACACTGTGTTCATAGTTCTGGGTGGCTCATTGTTCGGCTACCTGTTGACATTAATTTAATAACCAGAAGTAAAGAAATGACGAACGCATAATAAACAAATTTGCAAAAGAACAGCATGGATACTGCCGTTGAACATTTGTAATTATCTTCAACGTTCAGTTTTTCAGTCAGGTATTTGCAACCGGCTTACCAACCGCTATTACCGTGCCTGCATACATACTGAACTCACTTTGCGTGATATTTTAAAAGATATTTTATACTCAATGAACCTATTGCATACAGGCCAGTTTTATGGACAGACAAATAATACGATGCTCCTTAATGGCCTTACACTGACAGACACGGAATACACACAAGACAAAGTGGACTGGCATTATCATGAAAATGCCTACTTTACCTTTATTCTGCAGGGCAATGTAATTGAAGGCAATAAAAAAGAAGTATATAACTGCTCGGCGGGCGATTTATTGTTTCACTATTGGCAGGAACCGCACTATAATATTAAACCTAAGGGATTCACCAGGGGCTTTCATATTGAACTTGGAAAAAGATGGCTTCAACATATAAACCTGCACCTGGAATATTTAGCCGGAAGTACGAATATTAGAAACCCCGGTTCAAAACTGTTGTTATACAATATCTTTAAAGAAACAAAAATAAATGATGAAACATCCGCATTATCTATTGAAAGCTTATTGTTGCAGTTATTGGAACAAACCATGCAGGATACCCATGTTTCATTACATAAAAAACCGGTCTGGGTTACCAGGATAAGAGAGGTTTTAAACGATACATTTTGTGAAAAACTTACCCTTACCGGGCTGTCCGATATCCTGGAGATTCACCCCACCCATCTTTCAAGAGATTTTCCAAAATATTTTCACTGCACATTGGGCAATTATATCAGGAAATTGAAAATTCAAAAATCCCTGGTACTGCTGCCCGTAAAAAATAAGTCATTAGCCGCTATAGCTTTTGAGTGTGGCTTTGCAGACCAAAGCCATTTTATCCGGTGTTTTAAGAATATCGTTGGCGTTACACCTTTCACCTACAGAAGTTTAATACTTGGTTAAATACCGGCCACGCTAATTCCGTTCTATTTCTACAGCATATACCGCTTTAATTTTGAGCGCCATCAGATAAGGGTTCAATATGAAATATCTACTTATTGCAGGCTATTTGGCCGTTATTCATACCGTATGCATATATGCACAAACGAAAGACATTGTAAAAACAGAGGGCATCACTTCGGAGTTACAGCGCAATAATATTGGTAAAATATATTTTACTGCAAGTGACATTGCATTGCCCGACTTGAAAACTTCGGATTTTTTAACCGGCTATAAACTAACCAATAAAAGCAATCTTTTTTTTATTGCTTTCATGGGTAATTCAATAACCATCTACCTGCATCAATTACAACCCGGGTTAACGGCTGATTCGCTTGTTAAAACGGGCAATTATCAATTCACCCTTTTTGTAGATGATAAATTAATCTACCGGAGCAATTTATATCCTGGGGCTCCCTATGCAAAAATTCAGCATAGCGCAACGGTTATAAACAAACCGCTTATTAACAATGAAAACAGCAACGGGCTTTGGAGTGAATCGTTCTGGAACAGGTTTATGTATTTTGGTGGCGATGCTGCTTTAACCGAAGGCAGGCATTTATTGCGGATGGAAATAAAACCTTATGTGGATGCAGGGGAGGTTAAAGTGGGCGATTTAATTGCTGCCGGCAACTTAAACCTGGTGGTAGAGCGAAAACCGGTTATTGATATTACGAATATCAAACTCAGCCCTGTAGCACCCTATAACGGTTTTGCGGTATCCAAAGAAAGTTTTGATACCAGTAAAATCAAAGAACTGAAAGGCAATATAGAAGAAGGTGTGTTTAAAAAGATAAGCAGTATCGTCGTCATTAAAAAGGGTAAATTATTGATGGAGGAATATTTTAATGGTGAAACCCGTAATACCTTGCACGATCCCCGCTCGGTGGGAAAGTCATTCGCTTCAACCATTACAGGCATAGCCATTCATGAAAATTATTTACACTCCGAAAACCAGCAGCTGAAAGCGTTCTACAACTTACATGCTTTTAAAAATTATTCCCCATACAAAGAAAAGGTAACACTCAGGGATTTGCTTACCATGAGTGCTGTTTTTGATGGTGATGATGAAGATGGCAATTCCCCCGGCAACGAGGAAAATATGTATCCAACAGACGACTGGGTGAAATTTGCCCTGGACCTGCCGGTTAAGAAAGATACTGTTAACAGCAACTGGCATTATTTTACAGCAGGCGTGGTAGTTTTAGGAGACATCTTAAACAAAACCGTTCCCGGCGGGCTTGAGCAATATGCCAGTGAAAAGCTATTTAAGCCATTAGGCATATCAAACTATAAGTGGCAATATACACCACAGCATGTACCTAACACAGCGGGAGGTATTCAGATGAATGCATTGGACTTTGCAAAATATGGGCAGGTATACAAAAATGGCGGCGTATGGAACGGTAAGAAAGTAATACCAAAAGAATGGGTGCTAAAGACCTTCACCAAACAAAAGCAGATAGCAGGCAGAAACAATGAGTTTTACGGTTATTTGTTTTGGAATAAAACATTCCGGGCAAACAATAAAAGTTATGAAGCATACTATTGTGCAGGCAATGGAGGAAATTATATCATTATTTTTAAAGACCAGCCCCTTGTAATTGTGATAACGGCAACAGCCTATGGCCAGTCTTACGCCCACACACAGGTAAACAAGATGCTTTCCGATTATATTTTACCGGCATTATTCAAATAATTGCAGTTATATTGTTTCATAAAACATTATATGAGGAGGCTTGCCGCAAACCTTTATGCAGCATCCCGGTAATAACAACGAAAACATTTTTTAACCATGCATCAAATGCTTAAGCCCGTTTCATCTTATACTGCTTTGCCTGAGCGTTTTTTGTAATCTAAACGCCCGGGCACAAAATACCGGTGACACATTGTATTGGTCTCAAAATCATCGCCTGGTCTTTGAGGATTTTAAAGGAAAGCCAACTAAAAGTGATACCACTTTATATGAAGCAACCCCTGATATGCTTACACATAAACTTGGCGCTATTGTTAAAAGCATTGACGTTCATTTTTTAGCAGAGCATAATAAAACAACATTTACAATCAGGGCTGGAATGAAACGAAGTTTATCCTGGGTTAAAGATGATGGCGACACAACAGCGCTCAAACATGAACAAGGGCATTTTGATATTTGTGAAATATATGCGCGCATCCTGCGGCGCGATATTAAAAACGCAAAATCACTTTCAGACGCAAAAGCAATTTATGAAAAGACATTAGCGGATGAAGAAGCAGAACAGGATAATTATGACAAAGACAATACGTACCAGGCGGGTGGAATAACCAGCGAATGGCAGGAAAAAATTTCCAATCGTTTAAAAGCACTTGAAGCATTTAAAAACCCGGTAATAACATTGTCTATTTCCCTACCGGCTGGTGCCCCCGCCCATTAACCATTAGAAAATTAATATGAAGCAAATTCAATTATAACACACCAACAATATGAATTACAGAGAGATTGCTGAAAAAATAATTGAACTGCAAAATGCGGACTTAGCATTAAGGGACAAACTTATTCAAAGCGGGCAACTAAGTGACGGATATAATGAAGAAATGAAAGAATTGCACAACAGGAATGCAATAATCTTAAACGAAATAATTGACCAAATTGGTTACCCTGCCATCACAAAAGTAGGCAAAGCAGCAAGTGAAGCAGCCTGGTTAGTGATACAGCATGCTATCGGGCAACCTGGCTTCATGAAAAAGTGCGTGAAACTGTTGGAAGTTGTGGTTAGTGAAAACAAAGCCCATGCAAAAAATTTAGCTTACTTAACTGACCGGGTAGCTGTGCTTGAAGGGAAGCCACAACTTTACGGAACTCAGTTTGATTGGGATAAAAACGGAGAATTAAGCCCTGAACTTTTTGACGACTTAATAAAAGTAAACCAAAGGCGAAGATCTATCGGCCTTAATTCACTTGAAGAACAAACAGGCGTCATAAGAAGGCAGGCTAAACTCGAAAAGCAAACACCACCGGCAGATTTTGAAAAACGAAAAGCGGAAATAGAACAATGGAAAAAAGTAGTTGGCTGGACAAAATAAAACCTGCTATTGATAATTAAGTTTCGTTGTGTCAGCAGGATGAATAATGAAAGGGCTTTCTTCCTATCGGTTGGTGTCCTCACCAACCGAAACTACCTCTTATAATGTGTGAGTAAATTTTTCTACCAGTTGGTGCCCCCATCAACCGGAATTAATCTATGATGCATTGAAATTAAATTCATCTTTATCTGCAATCCTAAAGCAGTTCTGCCGTTGCGATGGGAAACGG
>JAEWBD010000386.1 GCA_023391315.1 Bacteroidota bacterium
TAATACTTACCTCGCCCCGCATAAAAGCATCCAACAGATGAATGATGATTTTGAAAAGATAAAATCGTCATGGGAAAAAAAATATTATTTAAAAGATGATCCGGGCTTAATGCAGCAATGGTATAAACCGGAGACAGATATGAGTGACTGGAAAACAATGAACCAGCCTTCGCATTGGGAAGATAATGAACTGAAAGGTTACGATGGATCGGTATGGTTCAGGAAAAGTTATGATTCTTTTCCGAAGGATTTTTTTGGCAATTCCAACATCAATTTAGGCCAGGTGGATGATTATCATATTTGCTGGGTAAACGGCGTTAAAGTAGGCGAAGCTTATGGCAATATGAACATGACTTCATTTAAAATTCCGGACAGTATCATCAAACCGAAAAATAACATTGTTGTGGTGCGTGTGTTTGATGCAGGCGGCAAGGGCGGTATGTATAATATGTTTTGGTCTCCTTATTGGGCCGGTGAATGGAAGTATAAAAAAGGAGTGCAAATTGATGCATCAAAATTTAAAAAACCATTGGTTGCAAATACCTACATATTTGGAACGCCAACGGTGTTATACAACGCGAATATTGCGCCGCTAACGCAGTTAAGCATTAAAGGTTTTATCTGGTACCAGGGCGAAGCCAATGCGGGCAGGGCTGAAGAATATAAACAGTTATTGCCTGCTATGATAACAGACTGGCGCAGGCAATTCAACCAGGGCGATTTGCCTTTTCTAATTGTTCAATTACCCAATCTTGGTAAAGAACCCGTGCGGCCTGAAAACAGCGACTGGGCTGAATTACGTGAAGCACAGGCTTCTGCTTTATCACTGCCCAATACCAGTATGGCGGTAACGATTGATGTGGGTGAAGCCGATAATTTGCATCCGCACAATAAACTGGCCGTGGGCAACCGGCTTGCGATGACAGCATTAAATATAGTTTACCATATTGACAGTATTGAAGTAAGCCCGCATTATAAAAAAATGCAGGTTGCAGATGACAGCATCATTATAACATTTGATAATAATATTATTTGCAAAGACAAGCATGGTTATGTACGTGGCTTTGCCATTGCAGGCAGCGACAGTGTTTTTCATTGGGCGAAAGCCTATATTAAAAACGAAACCTCAGTGGTTGTTTATAGCATGAATATACAAAACCCCATTGCTGTACGGTATTTATGGAGCGGCCAGCCCGGCGATATTGATTTGTATAATAAAAATGGTTTGCCCGTTGCACCTTTCAGAACAGATGATTTTAAACTGACAACAGCAGGCAGGAAATTTTTATTCAACGAGTAAACCATACATCATTTTGCCGATAATCCTATCTTCATAATATCCTGAAGATAATTTCATGTATCCCAATTTATATTATCTCATTAAAGAATTTTTTGGAATAAGCCTTCCTTTCCTGAAGGCTATAAGCACCGCCGGTTTTTTTATGGCGCTGGCATTTATTCCGGCTGCATGGTTATGGGAACATGAATTAAAATATAAAGAAAAAGCTGGTGAGTTAACGTATAGGGCTGAAACAATAACTGTTGGTAATGGCATAAATATTCAACGCATATTGTTTCATTTTATATTGGGTTTTCTTGGCGGCTTTAAACTAATTGGCTTGTTTACCGGCGATACGTATAAAAACAATGCTGGCTATTTTTTTTCATTACAAGGCAACTTAACAGCGGGAATTATTTGCGGAGCTATCTGGGCCTTTGTAACTTTTTATATTCAATACAAGCGGCGGCCTGCTGTTCCTTATAACGACATTAAAAAAATTTATCCGCATGAATATGTACCACATGCCATTTTAATTGCGGCTTTGTCGGGCATTATTGGTGCAAAGATTTTTGGTGTATTGGAACACTGGAGCAAGTTTATTAAAGACCCTGTACACACTTTCTTTTCTTCGGAAGGCTTCGCATTTCTTGGCGGTTTTATTGTAGCCACGTTTGCCATGTGGCTGTATCATTACAAATTTGGCTTGCAGCGTATGCGCATGGCAGATGCATTGGCGCCGGCTTTAATATTGGGTTATTCATTAGGAAGGCTGGGCTGCCATATTGCAGGCGATGGGGACTGGGGTATAAATAATCCAAAACCTAATCCTTTTTCATGGTTGCCGGATTGGTTATGGAGTTATGATTATCCGCATAACATTTTGCGCAAGGGCATTTATATGCAGGGCTGCACATGGGATGACTATTGTTATAAACTTGCTGTGCCTGTTTATCCAAGCCCTTTATATGAGCTGGCCATGGGATTAATAATCGTACTGGTTTTATTATTTGCTTTAAGGCGTGAAAAGCTTGCAGGCCATGTATCTGCATACTGTTTGATGCTGATGGGCGTTGAACGTTTTTTAATTGAGAAAATAAGGATTGATGTACGTTATAATTTTTTTGGACTGCATCCCACGCAGGCAGAGATACTTGCTGTGTTTTGTTTTTGTTGCGGCGTATTGTTATATTTTATAGCACCCGTATTAAAGACGAATAAGATTAAATAATTTTTCCAAAAGTTTATTAATACCTGATCTCAAAAAAATCAAATGCAGCGGGTTCATTTCCCTGCTGCAATAAGCCTGGCCTCGGGCTGCGATCCCAGGGTGGCAAAAAACCTGCATTAAAATAATCCTCTCCTGTTACTATTTCATTCCATTTGCCTGCAACGTCACTCCAGTAAAACCTAAGTTTGCAACCATCCTTCACTGCCAGCTTTAAATACAGCGGTTGTGCAGCATTTGCATTTATAGCATTCAGCACTTTCTTTTCATTATCCTTTATATACCAAACCTGAACAATATTATTTTTAATGCCAATGCCCGCAGATTGGTTCGCATCACCATAAATACATAATCCCTTTAATGAAGCATTGTTATTCACTACAGCCGCAGTTATTGCATAATTGGGTTTATATGGGCGTACTGATAATGCTATACCTGTTGCATTATCTGCTGTAGGTTTGCCTGATAAATACAATACCCCTTTTTCAATCTTTATTTGCGGTTGTGCATGCCTGAAATCCCATTGCCAGTAGTTGTTCAATTTACCGGTTGAAAAATCATCTTTAAAGCTTGCAGGGTTTTCGCCGCTAATTGGTTTAATCACCGGCCAGCCGGTTTGCTTATCCCATTCCAGTTTTGCGAGCATACCCTGTCGTCCCGTATAAACATCATCCACTTTACTGTAGGCATGGTACAAATAATAATCTTCTCCTTTCGCAGTGTTTACAATAGTGCCATGCCCGGTACATTTCCATTCACCATATTCAGTAAGTACAGGATTATTTTCATACTTTGTATAAGGGCCTTTGAGTGATGCCGACCTGGCAATGTTTACATGATAACTGCATTTGCTTCCGCAACAACTTCCTGCTGAATAAAATATATAATAATAATTGTTGCGTTTAATTATGCATTGCCCTTCCAGGCCAATCTTTTCATCATCACGCAGCAGCATAAAAGGCTCGCCTGTAGTTTTTAGCCCATCATCGGTAAGCTGATAACATAATAACTCTATCGGGCGGTTATCCAAACCATAAGCCTTGAATGACATGTATAACTTACCATCACTTTCTATAATAAAAGGATCGATGGCTTCTTTGTGAAACGCCAGCACAATACCCCGATCTGTAAAGCCTTTTTCAGGATTTTTTGACGTAGCTACGCCTATGCATGAAAT
>JAEWBD010000392.1 GCA_023391315.1 Bacteroidota bacterium
ATGCAGATTTTACCATCAGTTTTGCTTTCCACATCCATTTGAACACCCATCACTGTTTCAAGGTCGGTAGCAACAACGGTGAGTTTTTTGTCTTCAATTTCAAACAAAAAATCTTCCAGGATAGGCAATACCGTATTGGCATTTATCACACCGTTTATCTGCTGCAGATGTTTTAGTAATGCTGATGAAGAAACAATGAATTTCATTCGTACAAGTTTATTTTTTCAATGGTCTCATGAAACCTCGCGATGTACATTTCCTTGTATAAGAAAAATATCATGCTCGGTTTCATTCGTATATCTTTTATTTTTTGCGGCAATATATAGAGAAAGTTTTATTCGCCGTACAGGCAAACCTAAATCAATTTGTTTACATGCCCGCAGGCGGATATATGCATAAAAGCGCGCTGACTTAAAATGTGAATTGTTTGTGCTTAAAATTGCAAAAGACTGCAATGAAACCAGCGGAAAATTTCTGCAACGCTTTTAAGCTGGCTATATTCACAATGTTTTTTACCGGTTCTCTTTAATCATCTCCGATATGAAAAAATTTCTGCCGCTTTTGCTGCTGATGCCTTTTGCATCTTATGCGCAGCTTTCCGTTGAACAAATAATGCGTGATCCAAAATGGATTGGTACTTCGCCATCGCAAATATTCTGGAATTACGATAGTAAATCCATTCACTTTAGCTGGAACCCGGAAAATAATACCAGCGATTCTGCTTATAGCTACCAATTGGCAAGCGGCAACACAGGTAAAGAAAATTATGTTAGGGCAAAGCTTGCAGAAGATATTAATAACGGAAGATATAATGCTGCCAGAACAAAAATTGTTTTTATACATAATAACGATGTTTACCTGCTTGCAACAGCCACCCAAAATATTGTACGCGTTACACAAACAAACGCCGAAGAATCAGACCCGGTATTCCTGAAAGACGATAACAAAATTGTTTATCGGCTGGATGATGACCTGTATGAATGGAACGTCTTAACCGGCAATACAAAACAGCTAACACATTTTGAAACGGGCGCTGCGCCTGCTGAAGACAAACAGCTTTCCAAACAGCAGCAATGGCTGAACAATGAAGCGTTGCGTACATCTTCTGTAATAAAAAACAGGCAGGATAAAAAAGATGCCCGCAAACAATTTCTTGAAAACAACAAGGAAGAAAAGCCACTGCGCATAATTTATACCGGCAATAAAACTGTGCAGCAGGTAACGGTAAGCAGCAACGGAAGGTTTATTGCCTATACATTATTTGAAAGAAATCCCGATACAAAACGGGCAATCGTCCCCAACTATGTTACAAGCGACGGATATACTGCCGAAATACCCGCAGGCGCTAAAGTTGGCAGGCCAGGGGGCACTTTTTCTTTTTTCATTTTTGATGCATTGAAAGACACGGTTATAAAAATTTCAACCGACTCCATTCCCTTCATTCATTATACGCCGGATTATGTAAAGGACTATCCGGCTGCGGCAAAAGATTCTTCCGGCAATAACAGAAAGCTGCGCATTGAAAATGTTTTGTGGAATGATGAAGGCAGCTTGTGCGTGGTTGATATTTTTTCGCTGGATCAGAAAGATCGCTGGATAATGCAACTGGATGCTGCCACCGGCAAGCTTAGTTTGATAGACCATCAGCGCGATACTGCCTGGATTGCAGGCCCCGGCATTGCCTGGCTGGAACCTGCCAACATTGGCTGGATAAACAATAACAGCTTTTATTTTCAAAGCGAAGCAACGGGCTATTCGCATTTATATACGTATAATTTCAACACACATCAAAAGAAGGCGGTTACCAGCGGCAACTATGAAATTCAAAAAGCAATTTTAAGCATCGATAAGAAGTCTTTTTATATCATAACTAACGAAGAACATCCCGGCAAGCAAAATATTTACAGGATAAATATTGATGGCGGCAATAAAACAAAACTCACTTCGCTCACCGGCGGCTATGAAATGTATTTATCACCTGATAACAAATACCTGGCTTATCGTTATTCCTATCAAACCAAGCCCTGGGAATTGTTTGTGCAGGAAATAAAACCCGGTGCAAAACCACAACAGGTAACAAACAAGGCTATGAGCGATTCCTTTAAATTATACCCGTGGCGTGATACAAAGATTTTTACTTTTAAGGCGAGGGATGGAGCCAATGTCTATGCACGTATTTATGAGCCAAAACCCGGAACAAAAAATAATGCAGCCGTGATCTTTGTGCATGGTGCAGGCTACCTGCAAAACGTGGATTATTGGTGGAGTTATTATTTCCGGGAAATGATGTTCAACAATTTACTGGCTGATAAAGGTTACACGGTATTAGATGTTGACTATCGCGCCAGTGCCGGTTATGGCCGCGATTGGCGTACCGGCATCTACCGTTATATGGGTGGAAGGGATTTGGATGATGAAGTGGATGCAGCCCGTTATCTTGTTCAGAATTTTGGGATTGATTCCACACGCATTGGTATGTATGGCGGCAGCTATGGCGGTTTTATGACGCTGATGGCTATGTTCACACAGCCCGATGTATTTAAAGCAGGCGCTGCCTTGCGGCCTGTAACAGACTGGGCGCATTACAACCATGAATATACGGCCGCTATCCTGAACGAGCCTTTTACCGACAGCATTGCGTATGCACGTTCTTTGCCCATCAACTTCGCCAGCGGTTTAAAAAACCATTTACTTATTTGCCATGGCATGGTGGATGTGAATGTGAATTTCCAGGATGCGGTGCGCTTAACACAGCGCCTGATTGAGCTGGGAAAAGATAACTGGCAGATAGCGCCTTACCCGGTAGAAGACCATGGCTTTGTAGAGCCCAGCAGCTGGACGGATGAATACAAACGCATTCTGAAATTATTTGATGACACGCTTTTGGCAAAATAATCTTCTAACCATTCTAAAAAAAATACACCAGGCTCAAATAAAGCTGGTGTATTGCGCTAAAGTAATTATTTGCAACAATTATGGGAAAATACCTAATTCGGCATAGCTTGTTCCTACTTTATCGATAGCAACCACATAAGCGGCCGTACGCATGTCGGGTATTTTATTGTTTGCATGCCAGCAGGCCATAATTTCCCGCGTAGCTTCAATCATGGTTTGTTCAAGGCCGCTGTAAACAAGATCAACCTCATCCGGGCCATGTTCAATCAGCAGTTTTTCACGGCTGTCAACGGTTTTGCCGGTGAGTTCTTCCAACTGGCCAATGATATGTTTATTCAGATTTTCGGTAAACCTTTTTTCCATCCTGCCATACCGCACATGGCTTAAATTTTTCAGCCATTCAAAATAAGAAACCGTTACGCCACCGGCATTCAGGTACATATCGGGAATAACGAGCACGCCTTTTTTTGACAGTATTTCATCAGCATCCGGCGTTAAAGGGCCGTTGGCTGCTTCACCAATGATTTTGGCTTTAACCCTGGCAGCATTTTCGCCGTTGATAACATTTTCCAAAGCCGCCGGAATAAGAATATCACATTCCAGCTCAAGCGCATCGCCGGTTACTTTTAAATTGATAGCGCCGGGAAAATCCAGTATAGATTTAGTACTTTTCCTGTGTTGAAATACGGCTTCTTCGTTTAAACCCTCTTCGCTATAAATAGCCCCTTCAAACTCAGCGATGGCAACTATTTTGGCGCCATGTTCCCTGAAAAATTTGGCGGTATGATAACCCACATTTCCAAGGCCTTGTACAACGATGCGTTTACCAACAATACCCG
>JAEWBD010000422.1 GCA_023391315.1 Bacteroidota bacterium
AATTGGCGCCATCGGCGTGAGTGCGGCCAAAATCCTGCGGGCCCGGCTGGCCTTCGCTGCTGGCCTTCACGAGGAAACCACCAAAATCGGGCACGTAGCTGTAAATTTCTTTCACCTTATCATTCCACCATTTAATTACATTTTTATCCAGGGGATCTGACGTTTTTAATTTTCCCAATATTGAAGGAGAAGAAAAGTTAATAGAGAGATAGATTTGAATGCCGTAAGGCCGTAATATATCAGCAATAGATTTTACGCGGCTAAGGTATTCAGGCGTTATAATTTTAGGCGAAGCATTTACATTGTTAAGCACTGAGGCATTAATACCGATAGACGCATTTGCCCGTGCGTATTCCTGCCAAAGCTTTTTATCCTTTTCTGTAACGGTTAGCGAATCCGGGCCATTACGCCAGAAAATAGAATTGCCTGCATAACCCCGCTCCACCGAACCATTTGGATTATCCCAGTGATTCAAAATGCGGATTTGATAAGACGGATTTTCAGCTTCACCGGTAATGGTCTCTCCGGTTTGCTGGCGGCGCAGCAATTCATATACACCATATAAAACACCTTTTTCTGTTTCAGCAATCACTTCATTTTTGCTTAACCTGAAACCATCGTCTTTCAAAGCTTTATCTTTTTTTATGGCAAGCATAACAGAAGCATTTGGTTCGCCCTGCCAGCCATTCTGTAATTCCTGTTTGGCAATAGCCAACGTGGGAGAATTTTTTGAACAAACAACCGTTACAGGCCTGGCTTTTTTATCGCGCAGCCAGAGTTGGTGGCCGTCTTCCTGCGCCAGGCCGGCTATCACCATAAAGAGAAAAAGAATATTAAAAACTATTTTCACCTTCGTAATTTATATGATTAAATTTATCTGGCAAGGCCTGCCTTTATCTGTGTAAATGAATGTGGCGGAAATGTATAGGTTAATTTATTACCATTAAATTTTGCCTCTTTTGTTACCGGGATATATTGAGCTTGTTTGGCAAAGTCAAACGGTGCTTTCAGATCATCACTGTTTACGATGCTTGCTTCAGCCTTACCGGAAAAATTACCTGAGGTGCTTATAACATCTGCAGTAATGGCTTTATCCTGGTGCCGGTTTATCACATTTACGACGATGGTGTTTGTTTCTTTTGAATACACAGCCGTTACATCAAGATAAGGTATGTCTTTATATTGTGCGGTGCTAAAAGTATCACAGGAAACATAGGTATCTACAGAGGTTCCGGTACAGTTATTTGAAAACGCCTTGAAAGTATAAAACACAGGCGATTTAAAGGTTCCGTTTTTAGTATCGTTTGACAAGAGAGAAGTAAGCATGGTAAAGTTGGCCATTTTTACCACATCTGCGTGACGGATAAAAGAATTCAGGCATTGCGCAATAGGCAGCACTGCCATAAAGTTCCTGGCAAAGGCGCCCCATTCATCCACGGACAGATGAATAGGATGTTTAAACCCGTTTTGTACGCTGGCAGTTGCAATTTGACCGGCCACTATTTTTATCTTTTCATCAAAATCCATCGCTCCATCGCCCATGTAAGCATAATAATTATCCGGAGAGCCGCCTTCCCAATAACGGTGAATGGACAAATAATCTATTTTATCGCCAATGCCGTTCAGCACTTTACGGTTCCAGTCAATCCACTTGCCGGTTGGTTCATAATAAGATGATCCAGAACCTACGAGTTTTATAGAAGGATCCACTGCCTTCATTGCTTTGGCAGCCTCTCTTGCTGTTTCAACATAATCTTCTGCATTTTTATGGCCCAGCTCCCATGGCAGGCCGTCTACTTCATTACCTAAATCCCAAATCTTTACATTATAAGGCGCTTCATGGCCATTTTTTGCCCGCAGGTCTGAGTAATAAGTGCCGCCTTTGTAGTTGCAGTATTCAACCCAGTAAGCCGCATCGAGTATAGAACCAAGGCCAAGATTAACCGCTACAACGTTTTCACTGCCTATAGATTTATTAAGCTTCATCCATTCATCGGTACCCACATGGTTATTATCTTTTCCTCCCCAGGCCAGGTTAATGCGTGTAGGGCGCTGATCTTTGGGGCCGATGCCATCTTTCCAGTCGTAACCCATTAAAAAATTACCACCCGGCCAGCGCATATTGGTAATTTTTAATTCTTTCATGGCATCAATATAATCTTTTCTGAACCCATCCTCATTTGCCTTCGGCGATGCGGGGTCATACAGCGTGCCGTAAAGCGTGTTGAAATCAACAGAATCGGGCAATCCCATTCTTGCGCCATTAAAATGAATGGGCTCCATAAATACGCCGTAAATATTGGGATCAATTTCTCCAATAGTCCTGTCAATATCAATTTTAATTGTAGCGTTCTGCGCAAAAGCAGTTGAGCCAAGCAACAAAGCAAGCAGTAAAATAAGGATGTTCTTTTTCATATAGAAGTTTTTGTGGTGCGTCAAAAAATAAACAGGCCTGACCAGGTTTGCCATTTGCAGGTGTTTTTTAAAAAAAGGGGAAGAGTGTAAAAACACCCCTCCTTTTTTCTGTATCTCGATTGCTAAAAGAGCCTTATTCATACCCTGGATTTTGGTAAGTATCTTTTTCTGCATCCGTCATTTCCATAGCATCAAGCTGCCCCTGCGGAATCGGGCGCAGGTAATGATATGGTTCAATAGTGCGTGTTACAGTTTGCGGTGTATGATCGCTTATATTAACCCCACCTATGCGGTAAGTAGAAGAAAGTTCCGTCCATTTTTGAGTGCGCACCAGGTCGTACCAGCGGTATCCTTCACCATAATACTCACGGGAACGTTCTGCAAGAATATAGTTTATATCAATTGTGGCGGGTGTAGCGGCTACCATTTCCGCGCTGTGATCTTCCACTTTTGCTTCATTTTCCCCATTGTCAAATTTCCATTTGCCGGCACGGGCACGAATAACATTTATCAAATCCCTTGCACTTTTACCGGCTGTTGTTGCGGCACCTTTTACAGCAGCTTCAGCAGCTATAAAATATAATTCAGAGAATTTGGCAATATTGAAAGGACGGGTAGTGCCGGCATTTGGCTGACCAACGCCGCCATTATTATCGGTACGATATGTACCTAATTTCCACAGGCCCGGATATCTTAACCTGCTTATCCCCTCAGGAGAAATAACAAAATCTGACCTGCCGGGCAACGCACCCGCGCCAACATTGTTTTTAGTGGCCCAGCCATCATAATTAATTGGTGTGGATGGTTCACCATCCAGGAAGGTGATGATGGCATCACCAGGTGAAACAGGAAGATTATTGGCATTATAATAAACAGGTGTGGCATCGCCGGCTAAATTCCAGTTGGCACGGTAAGAAGTAACAAAAGTGCCATCATAACGGGAATCATTTGTTTTGTCGGCAAACGTATTTTCTATTACCCCAATGGT
>JAEWBD010000435.1 GCA_023391315.1 Bacteroidota bacterium
ATATTTATCACAACCAGTTTGAAGGAGAACACCTTTTACCCGAGTTTAAGCATTTCGATTTCTTATGGCTTGCCAAATCTGCCAACCTGAATGATGAAGATTTTTTACTGCTGCAGCAAAACCTGAAAAAGATAAACGGCGTGCAGCTTGTAACCGAGCTTACCCCTGAAAAAATAAAGAACAAAACCAATCTTATCTTTTAAGTGGGTGGTTAATGGCTTGCAGCCTGAAGCCTGCAGCTTGTAGCTCACAACTTTAATAACATCAATTCAATACTTCCTTCAGCCTTTGTTCCAATGCATCGCCGCGCAGGTTGCGGCCTATGATTTTACCGGAAGGATCTATCAGTATGTTCTGCGGAATCATGTCTATATGATACATTTCTGCCACGGCATTCTGAAATTGTTTTAAATCGCTCACATGCGTCCAGGTGAGGTTATCGGCATGAATGGCTTTAAGCCAGCTTGCCTTATCTCCATCCAGCGAAACGCCGAGTATAGTAAAGTTTTTGTCTTTGTATTTGTTATAAGCAGCCACCACATTGGGGTTTTCCACGCGGCAGGGTTTGCACCAGCTTGCCCAAAAATCAATCAACACATATTTGCCCTTAAACTGCGATAAAGAAACTTTTTTACCAGAGGTATCGGGCTGCGAAAATTCAATTGACTGCGTGCCCACGGCGCCTATTTTATCGCGTTTAATTATTTCTGAAAGGTTTGCGGCAAACTGGCTTTTTAAGGCGGGCCCATCAAGCTGCGCATATCTTTTTTCAAGCAATAATACATCGCGGTTAGGGTCGGTATCATAACTGTAGGCCAGCAATAAAGCTGCCACGGGCGAGCTTTTTTTACGCTGAAGAAAGCGGTCAATTGAATTTTGATAAATGTTATACGCAGTGTTCAGCATAATGGAAGCAGAATCATGCAGGCCCTGCGATGTGGCCGACATTAGCTGGTTGCGGAAATAACTTACATAATCATTAATGGGTTTTATATCGTATAAAAACTCTTCGTATTCAATATTACTGGGCGAGCCGGTGATTACAACATCATTTTCACTACTGCCGTTAATGTTTACCGTATCACCTCCCATAAATACTACAACCCTGCGCTGCAAAGAGGGGAAGAGAATAATGCGTGCATCCACATTATCTACCGTGCCGATCAATTTAAAAACGCCGTTTTGCACGGTAGCGGAAGCAAGTGTGTCGGTGCCGTTAAAGCCAAGTAAAATAACTTGTGAATTTTCAGGAACAGAGGTAATGTGGCCCGTTATTAAAAAATCCTTTTTATCCTGTGCGTTTGCAACTACAGGTAATAACAACAAAATAAAAATCCATTTCCGCATCATAATAGCATTCATATTTACTGTTCAAAATTTAAAAACCATTGCTTCGCAAGGTTTACTGTATTGTGTTATGTTGCCGGCTGCAGTATTTCATGGTATCGTTCCTTGTGTCACTCCCTTGTACTGCATAATAAATGGCGGCAATAAACCCCAAGGGTTTTTAAAACCCTCGGGGTTTACTAACCAATAATCGGTTGCAAAAATGCTTTTGTAGCTTGCTCCATATTTTCCGCAGCCTCAATACTTTTAATATATGCTGTGCCTATAATAGCGCCGCTGGCATGTTTGCAGGCAGCGTCAAAACTTTGTTTGTCTTTTATCCCAAAGCCCACCAGCACCGGATTTTTTAAGTTCATACTTTGCAGGCGCTGCAAATATTTTTCAACCGCATTAAAATCCTGTTGCTTGCCCGTAGTTGATGATGAGGATACAGCATATAAAAAGCCCGTGCTCAATTCATCCAGTTTTTTTATTCTTGCTTCCGATGTTTCGGGCGTTACCAAAAAAATAAAATCGAGGCCATAGCGCTTAATAACGGGGCCGTATTCTGTTTCAAATTCATGTTCCGGCAAATCAGGAAGGATCAGGCCATCAACCGGAACGGCGGCGGCGTGCTGGCAAAATCTTTCAAAGCCATATTGCAGCACGGGGTTCATATAACCCATTAAAATAACCGGCACATAAATTTCTTTGCGGCAATCCTGCAGTTGCGCGAAGAGTTTTTCAATCGTCATTCCATTCTGCAGGGCCTTTGTGCCACTTGCCTGAATAACCGGCCCGTCTGCCAGAGGATCGCTGTAAGGCATGCCGAGCTCAATAATATCGGCGCCGTTATCCTGCAAAGCTTTCATTACAGTTAATGTGCTGTTTAATTCAGGAAAGCCTGCTGTGCAGTAAACGTTTATTACTTTTTCTTTTTTACGCTGGAATAATTCTTCTAACCTGTTCATTTGAAATTAGGATGTTTAGTATTAGCCCGGCGGCTTTGAGCTGCCTGGCCCGGTAACCCGTCAAAGTTCAGGCTTAAAATCAAATAATGTTGCTGTAAATTCTCCACGCTCTCTTTTTTTGGTTACAGCGCTGAAGTTGCCTTTATAACGCATGGCTTCAGGCACCAGCAAATTGCCAACATGTGTCATCTCCACTTCCATGGTTACATTAAAATCATAAAGGCCCGCTTTATAGCTTAATGAATAACTGCGGCTTACCACTTCCATTGTTGCGGCATCAAACCTTGTTGTCATTTCATCTACCACAATATTCTTCCTGCTGAAAAAACCAAGATCTTCTTTAGGTTTTATACTGAAAATATAAACAGAATTGCCTTTGTACGTATCGTAATCAAGTGCATAATCATAAAGTTTATGCGCATCTTCATCATACAGATCGAGCTTGTTGCCGATAAACGGTATGCCCGGAATTCTTCTGCCGGGATTAAAGAACAGCATCTTTAATTGTTCTTTATGTTTTTCTGTGCCGCTTTTGCCGGCAGTGGAAAATTCGCGGCCTGCAACAATATTATCTTCACCGCAGGTTTTGCCTTTGGTGAGAAAAATGGATGCATACATTTCCCCTGTTAAATAATTAAAGTCGCCATTGGGTTTAAGAAAATCGCCGGTGGTTTTTTGATCGAGCGTTTCCATATAGCGGCATCCATTTTCACGGTGCTGCTTTGTTTTGCTGTAATAGCTTGCCTGCACGCCGTTGTTTTTATTCAGCATGCTTATGTTGTTGTATGATGTGAACTCAACCATATGCAGGTTGCGAAATGCCTTATAAAAAGTAGTATCGTTTTGAATGCGGCGCAGGAGGCTTTCATAATCAATGCCGCTTTGCACAATTACCGGTTTAAGCGTAAAAGTGCCTTTATCAATAATGATAGTAGTATCTTTTCCTTCAACAATAAAAGAATCTTTTTGCTGGGCAAAAACTATAGCAGGCATCAGGGTTAAAGCAAAGATTGCATAAATCAATTTCATTCGCACAATTCTGTTTTTAAATGGTCTCATGGAACCTCGCTATGTACATCCCAATTGTGAGAGAGAAAATTATTATGCTCGGTTTCATTCGCACAAATCTGTTTTTATAATAATAACATGCAGTGGCCGGATGTAGATTCCCTGTTTGAAAAATGCATTTACATAGCGTTTATTTGGGGAATGCCATTTTATAATCCACTTTTATTTTGCCTTTTGTAATATCATTCAGCTTTCCCTGCAATAATTTTTTCCTGAATGGTTTAAGGTAGTCTATAAAAAGCCTGCCTTCAATATGATCGTATTCATGCTGTATGATGCGGGCCGTAATACCGTTGAATGTATTAATATGATGATTGAAATTTTCATCATCATATTCAATGGTTACACGCTCCGGTCTTGAAATATCTTCCCGTATTTTAGGAATGCTTAAACAGCCTTCGTTATAATCCCAGGGCAAACCATTGGTTTCAATAATCTTTGCATTAATGAACACTTTTTTAAAGCCGGGCTCGTCGGGATATTTTCCTTTTTCATCATCTTCCTGGTTGGCAAAAAGTTGCTGGCTGTCCACAAGAAATATACGGATGTCTTTATTCACCTGCGGCGCTGCAAGGCCCACACCGTTACTGGCATAAAGGGTTTCCCACATATCCGCAACCAGCTTTTCGAGATTGGGATAATCCGGTGTAATATTTTTTGCTACCGTTCTTAAAACCGGTGTGCCATATGCTACAATAGGTAAAATCATAAATCCTCTAATTTCCCTCAGGGATAACTGTTAAGTGATGAAAAATAATGGCTGCGAAGATAAAATTTAGGATGTTAAACAGAGAATAAAAGTCCTGAAAGGCTTTTACATCAGCGTTTTCAGGTATTCCTGCAGCATAATGGCGGCGGCTATCTGGTCAACATTCTCCTTTTTCTGCCGGTCTTTTTTCTTCATGCCCATTTCAACCATTGCCTGCGAGGCCAGTTTGGAAGTGTAGCGTTCATCAACTGTTTCTATCTTCATCAGCGGAAAATCTTTCTTAAATTTTTGTATAAACTGATGCACTAATGGTGTGGCATGTGTATCGCTTTCATCCCAGTTTTTCGGCTCGCCTATTAAAACCAGTTCTACCTCTTCCTGCTGAAAATAGTTTTTAAGAAAAGGAAACAGGTTTTTGGTTTCAACGGTTGTTAATGCCGATGCAATAATTTTTAAAGGATCGGTTACGGCCAGGCCGGTGCGTTTTTTACCATAATCTATACAGAGAATACGGGGCATAATAGAGATTAATGAATGAAGAGGTCGGCTATTACGAGCATGCCAAACACAACGCTGGCAATGCCGTTGGCTGTCATGAAAGCGAGGTTTACTCTTTTTAAATCATTTGGTTTAACAATAGAATGCTGGTATAATAACATGCCACAAAACACGGCAATGCCTATCCAGTAAACAAAATGAAAATGGCCGTAAAAACCGGCAGCTATTACGCAGGTTGCGCTCAAGAGGTGCAATGATTCAGAAACATGCAGTGCTTTTGATTTGCCCACAACGGCAGGAATAGAATAAAGCTTTTGAGATTGATCGAACTCAATATCCTGCAAGGCATAAATAATATCAAAACCGCTTACCCAGAATATTACAGCGAAAGAAAATAATATGGGCAATACATCGAACCTGCCTGTTACAGCCAGGTAAGCGCCGATAGGCGCAAGTGATAAACCTAAACCTAATACCAGGTGGCAAAGCGGTGTAAAACGTTTGGTATAACTGTAAAACAATACTACGAATAATGCAATGGGGGAGAGGAAGAAGCAAATTTTATTGATAAAAAATGTTGCTGTTATAAAGATGATGCAATTTAATATTACAAAACGCAATGCGCTTTGCGGCGATATAATGCCTTTGGGAATTTCGCGGATAGCCGTACGTGGATTTTTAGCATCAAAGCTTCTGTCGAGATACCGGTTGAAAGCCATGGCGGCGCTGCGGGCGGAGACCATGCAAATCAACACCAGCAAAAATTTTAAAATTAAATCGCCTAAGGTAATGGTGATAAGGTTATTATGATAAGTGCCCAAGGTAAAGCTGGTTTGCATCATTCCTAAAAAGAATCCAATCAAAGCAAAGGGTAATGCAAAAATGGTATGCGAAAACTTTACAAGTGACAAATAATTCTTAACCGTGGTCATTCTGCAAAAATAGGTTGAAGTTTTTATACGCTTCTTTAAGAAAAGAGGGTTAATACTCTTCCAGGTTTATTTGCAGGTTATTTAAAGTGCGGATTGTTAAAACTGGTGAATTTTCATACTCAAGGTTAAACCGGATTCCAGATATATCTGAAAGAAAAGCTCTTGCTGTTGGCTTTTTCTGCATAAGATCGATAACTATGTATTCCCGCAAGCCGGATTTTTCATACTCTTCAAGCTTTTTTCCTAAATTATATTCATCGGTTCCTGCTGATAAAATTTCTATTATCAAATCAGGGATGCCGTAAATACGTTTTTGATGAATGATGCCGGCATTTTCGTTGCTGATAAATAATAAGTCGGGTTGATATACATTATGATTATTGATTTCAACATCGATAGGAGAAGCATATAACCTGCCCAGTTTATTTTTTTTTATATAGCTGCCTAATTCAATAGATAAAAACATTGACATGCGCTGGTGCGTTTCGGAGGGTGCGGGTGACATAATAATGTTATTGTTTATGAGTTGAGCTAATGTGCCCTGCGGCAACATATCAAACACCTGCTTTATAGTTCTTGGAATAGCTTGTGTTTCCATAGCTTAAAGTTACTTTTTTTTCATTACAGTTTTGAGTAAATCATCCTTATATCTATTGCAGTATTTAGAAAGGCTCTCCACTTACTGCATGTTTTTTTGAACAATCCCCGGGCTGTTATTCCAAATGTGCTTCAAGCTTTTGTGGAAAGCCTAAGTAGATCTTATTAAGAACCTGCAAACTTCTTCTTAAAATATTTTCTAACCGGTATATCATAAAATTTCATTACCAGACAGGCAAAAGCAACCAACAAGATCACGCCGGGAACAATTATAAAAGGAAGCTGGTCCATCGTTGGTTTGGAAGAGGTGTAATAATTGCCGAATATCCATATTGCGGCATAATGCGTCATATACAACGGATAAGAAATGTTGCCCGAAAACATGCAAATGTTTTTCATTTTCGGGCTAAGTGTTGAGCCTGCCCCAAGTGATACGATCAAAGGAAAATAAAACAGCACCACAAGCAATTCTGTTAACCAGTTAAAACTGGTGCCCGGCATAATAAAAGCAAGGCTTAACAGCACAGCGAGGCCAAAGAAGCCGGTCTTGTTTTTAATGATCCAGTTACTGCGGTAGATTAGTAAGCCTGCAGAGAATGAATAAGCTAAACGTGCGCCGCCATCCCAGAAAGTTTCTCCTGACCAGCCGCCTAATAAATTACCTGAACGATAACTTACATAGCATAAAAGTATGGCCGCTAATATTGTTATTATAACAAGAACGCTTCGCTTTATCCTGCATAAAATAAATGCATACATAATGTTGGCAATATATTCCCAGAACAGCGACCAGGATGGCGCATTCAGGCCAAATAAATTAAAAGCGCGTTCTTCCATTGCGGGCATTGGAATAAGCATGATTGAACTAATAAAGAGCAATAAAATACTGCCTGCATTGTAATTGGTATAAGCGTTGGAAAATGGGTCGAGCAGAAAACCTGCAAGGCCAAGCACGCTGCCCAATACAACGAGCGGGTGCAACCGTATTAAACGCAAAGTGAAGAAGTTCTTTAAGCCCATTTGCTGCATGCGGTTATCGTAAGCATAACCCATAACAAAACCGGAAAGACAGAAGAAAAAATCGACCGCCAGAAAACCATGACCGATAAAGTTTTGGTTGTAATCCGGGAAAACCCATTCCATAAAATGAAATATAACTACAGCCAACGCTGCTATGCCTCTTAAGCCATCAAGGATATTAAAATGTGGTTTTGTTTTTAAAACGGAAGCCCCCGTGCTTTTAATTGCCATGCTGTAGAAGAGAAGTTTATTTTAGTTTCAAAGACCAGGGTGTGATATACTTTTTACTAATTGCCATAACACAACACCGGCAGCAACACTTACATTCAAAGAATGTTTCATGCCCTGTTGCGGAATTTCGATGCAGCCATCGCATTGCTGCATTACCAGGTCCTGCACGCCGGTAACTTCGTTGCCAAAAACAACGGCTGTTTTTTGGTTTGGCGGGATAGAAAAATTTTCAAGTGAAATACTTTGTTCAGCCTGTTCAATGGCATAAATCTTATAATCGTTTTGTTGAAGCTGAAGGATGGCGTCCATAATATTATCAAACTGCATCCAGTCAACGGTTTCAGATGCGCCAAGCGCTGTTTTATCAACCTGCCTGTGCGTTGGCGGCGGCGTATAACCACAAACAAAAATGCATTCAATTAAAAATGCGTCCGAGGTTCTGAATATACTGCCCACATTATAAGCGCTGCGGATATTATCGAGCACCACAATTATCTTATGCTTTTCCGCCTGCTTAAATTCTTCAACCGTTTTACGGTTCAATTCATCCATGCTAAGTTTACGCATGGCGCAAAAATAAACTGCCCCGCGTATTGCGGGGCAGCAAGCATAGCAATTGGCTTAAATTTTATTTCAGCTTCATATCAACAATAATATCCTGTATCTTTTGTTTTTGCGAAGCTAAGGCATTATCAAATGCTTCTTTGTTTTCAAGTTTTGTATGAACGCTAAAGTAGAATTTAATTTTGGGTTCTGTGCCACTTGGCCTTGCAGAAATTTTTGAACCGTCTTCCAGCTTAAACTGCAGCACATTGCTTTTTGGTAAATCAATTTTCCAGGTTTCACCGGTTTTTAAATTTTTACCTTCCTGTGTTTGGTAATCGAGTAATTCAATTACGGGAGAGTTATTGATAACTGTTGGCGGATTATCCCGATAAGTTTTCATCATTTCTGCAATTTCTTCCTGCCCGCGCATGCCTTTCTTGGTAATGCTGATCAGTTCTTCATAAAAGAACCCGTATTGGATATAGAGGTCAATAAGCTTATCATATAAGCTCACACCTTTATTCTTTTCATAAGCAGCCATTTCGCATAAGAATGCCACAGCAGAAACCGCGTCTTTATCGCGCAGTTTATCGCCCACCATTAAACCAAAACTTTCTTCACCACCAATAATATAATTTTCTTTGCCTTCTTTTTCTTTTATTAATTCGGCTATCCATTTAAAACCGGTAAGCACATTATAACATGCAACATTATTTTTTTCTGCAATGGCGTCAATCATATAAGAGGTTACAATGGTTTTTATAACCATGTCGTTTGGCTGTGCAACGCCTTTTGCCCTGCGGGCTTCAAGCATATAGGAAATAGCAAGTACTGCTGTTTGATTGCCATTCATCAATACCCATTCACCTTTATGGTTTTTTATGCCGATGCCAACGCGGTCTGCATCAGGGTCGGTGCCTAATAAAATATCAGCATTAAGTTCGGCTGCTTTTTTTAACCCGATACTCATGGTTTCACTTTCTTCGGGATTGGGATAAACCACAGTTGGAAAATTGCCATCCGGCGTTTCCTGTTCTTCTACAATGGTTACATTGTCAAAACCAAATTCCTTTAAAACTTTTGGCACGAGTGTAATACCAGTGCCGTGTATAGGTGTGTAAACAATTTTAAGATCGTGCTGTTTGGCAATAACATCGGGATAAACGCTGAGGCTTTTCACCATTTTAATATAAGCTTCATCTATGTCTTTGCCGATGATAGTAATGTTTGATTCACCACCGCTGAACTTAACATCGTCAACACTTTTAATGGCTTCCACTTCTTTAATTACATTTTTATCATGCGGCGGAACCAATTGCCCGCCATCGTTCCAGTAAGCTTTGTAGCCGTTATATTCTTTGGGATTATGAGATGCTGTAATTACAACGCCGCCGTTCAGTTTTAAATAACGGATAGTGAAACTTAATTCAGGTGTGGGGCGCAAGGCTTCAAACAAAAAAACTTTTATGCCATTGGCTGCAAAAACATTGGCAGTTGTTTCGGCAAAAAAGCGGCTGTTGTTGCGGCTGTCGTGTGCAATGGCCACTTTAATTTCAACATCGCCTAATGTTTTCTTTAAATAATTGGCAAAACCCTGTGTAGCCATGCCAATTGTATATTTATTCATGCGGTTGGTGCCAACGCCCATTAAACCACGCAAACCGCCGGTGCCAAATTCAAGATTTTGATAAAAAGATTCTATAAGTTCTGCTTCGTTGGTGCTTTGCAGCTTTTTTATTTCATTCTTGGTTTCTTCATCATAATTGCCATTGAGCCAGGTGTCTATTTTTTGTTTTAAGGCAGCATCCATAGTTTAATATTTTGTGTGAACGCAAAGTAATAAACTATGGATTTTATAGAAAACTTATTTTAAGAGGTAATGATGCTTTACCTAAACAACCTGAAAATATCCAGCCCCAATGCGTACGCCATCAAGCCGAGCAATAATATCATACCAAACATTTGCGCGTATTCCATAAATTTATCCGTTGGCTTGCGGCCGGTTATAATTTCATAAATGCAGAATAATGCATGGCCGCCGTCCAATGCCGGTATAGGCAATATGTTCATGAATGCAAGAAGAATAGAAAAGATAGCAGTTAGCGTCCAGAAACTTTGCCAGTCCCACACGCCGGAGAAGGCATCACCGATACTGATTACGCTGCCAAGTGAATCGCTTACTTTAACTTCAGATGAAGTGAAAAGCAGTTTCAAGTTGCGTATATATTTATCAAGTGTTTCCCAGCATTTGCTCATGCCTGCAGGAATGGCCTCAGGAAAAGTATAATTAATTTGTTTGATGCCTAAAATTTTATCAGCGCCTCTAAAGCCAATATAACTATTACCGTTATCATCGAAAGTAACAGTTGCATTAACGGTGTCTCTGCCATTGCGCAAAACAGTTATAACACCTTCCTTGTTTTTATATTCTTTTGCAAGCCTTACATAATCGGCATTATAATGCACAGGCGAATTATTAAAGGCAATAACAGAATCACCTTTTTGCAAATTGCCTGATTTAATTTTTGCTTTTTCCAAAACGGAGTCAACAATAAGCGGTAAACGCACATACGAAAAACCACCCAGCCTGTTTTTGTTTAACTGGCTGATAAAACCCGCCGGCAGCGGCAGTTTAATTAACTCGCCGTTTCTGTCAATCGTAATAGATTTAGCTTCATTAATTATAATGGTAGAACCAACTGTACCCACTTTTTCAATTCGTGTTGTATCTACAAGCACAATGTTATCACCATCTTTCAAACCTATTTTTGTACCAAGGCTGTCGGCATATACGCCATATTTTAAATTTTCAACAGGAATATAACGATCGCCCCAAACCCATGTGATTGTTATAAAAATTACAATCGCCAGCACCACATTCATAAATACACCGGCCACCATTATTATTAAACGTTGCCATGCGGGTTTGCTCCTGAATTCATAAGGTTTGGGAGGTTGTTTCATTTGCTCTTTATCCATGCTTTCATCCACCATGCCCGAAATTTTCACGTAGCCGCCAAAGGGTACCCAGCCAATTCCATAGATGGTTTCGCCGATTTTCTTTTTCCAGATGCTGAACCAGGGATCAAAAAACAAATAGAATTTTTCAACACGGCATTTAAACCATTTTGCAGTGGCATAATGGCCCAGTTCGTGCAGGGTAACCAATATAGAAAAGGATAAAATAAACTGAAGTATTTTAACGCCAACACTCGTCCAGTCAATTGCTAATAATGTCATAATAGCCTAATCCGCCACGGCGGACTTTTTAAGTTTGTAAATGTTAAGCCCGATTACTTTTTTTGAACCACTGTTTTAAGATTGCTGCGCATTTATTTTATGATACCAACTTTTGTTTTCATGGTATCGCCTGTTGCGCCGCATCCCGTCTTACCAGCGCCAGCCGGGCAGACTTCAACTGTTGATTCATCATTCAGCTTCAGTATTAGAGCTTACAATACTGAACGCATTCAAACAACTTTAAAAATTTTGCAATGATAGCAATTCATTTGTTAATCAAATAATATAAGCCGGATAAAAGGCGCAACTATGAATTATTCCCTTAGGGCAGGGCATGCGGTTTTCTATAACTGTATTAATGATGCGGCGTATTGACGGGCTTCTGCATCACTTTCAAAATAATCAGTAAGAACAGGCTTTTCTATAAACGTAATTTTCTCCATGGTTTTTTCAATAACGGCCGTAATATCGAGGAAGCCTATTTTATTACGTAAAAAAGCATATACGGCAATTTCATTGGCCGCATTTAAAATACAGGGCATATTACCGCCTTTATATAAAGCCTCTGTTGCAAGCACAAGGTTGCGGAAGGTGCGTAAGTCGGGTTCTTCAAAATTTAAGGTAGAAGGTTTCTTAAAATCGTATCGTGGGAACTGATTAGGTAATCTTTGCGGAAATGCCAACGCATATTGAATGGGCAGCTTCATATCGGGCAGCCCCATTTGCGCTTTTATGCTGCCATCTTCAAACTGCACCATGCTATGTATGATGCTTTGTGGGTGGATCATCACCTGTATCTGGTCGGGGTGCAAACTAAACAACCATTTCGCTTCTATCATTTCCAGCCCCTTATTCATAAGGGTGGCAGAGTCAATGGTTATTTTGGCGCCCATCGCCCAGTTGGGATGCTGCAATGCATGATCGCGTTTTACATTCACTAAAAAGTTCGGCTTTTTACCAAGAAACGGGCCACCGCTTGCCGTGAGAATTATCTTTTCAATTTTATTCCTGCCTTCACCAACCAAACATTGAAAAATAGCTGAGTGTTCGCTGTCAACAGGAATAACAGGAACCCTTTTTTCAAAAGCTTTCTGCATTACAATATCGCCTGCCACTACCAGCGTTTCTTTGTTGGCCAATGCCACAGGCTTGCCTGCTTCAATAGCATTAAAGGTTGGCTGAAAACCGGCGTAGCCCACTATAGCCGCGAGCATTAAATCGTATGAATCCATCAAAGCCACTTCATTCAATGCCTTTTCGCCGGCAAACACTTTAATCGGCGTATTGGATAAAGCATCTTTTACTATTTCGTATTTTTTTTCATCTGCAATGACAACAATATTGGGGTTAAATTTTATTGCCTGTTCAATCAATAATTTATCGTTGGTATAAGCGGTAAGAATTTCTACGGAGAATTTATCAGCGTTCGCCTCTATCACTTCCAGAGCCTGTGTGCCTATTGAACCCGTTGAACCAAAAATTGCAATACGTTTAACCATAGCTGCTGCTTGAATTTTGTAAAGATAAAAGAATTAAGACACGCCGTTCAGCAAATACAATACCTGAAAATAAAATGAAATGCGTTCGCTGAAACAATAATGTTAGCTGGCTTTGTAATTATATAAAGCGTTTGCAATTATCCTTTCGTTACTTAAGCGTGGAAGTTTATTCTGGCCGCCGAGTTTGCCAATTGATTTCATATAATCTATAAAACCGTTTTTTCTTATGGGTACTATTTTTAAAGGTTCAAGAATATTGCCACTTATCAGATCGTCGTAGTAAATATTTTTTTCCCGCAGCGTATTATCAATTTCTTCAGCAAGCGCCGTAATATTTTCAGGTATATCTTCAAATTCGATAAACCATTCATGGTAACTCCTGCCTTCTTTTTGCGCCACCATTGGCGCTACGGTAAATTCAATAACGTTTGTATTTAATTTTTCTGCCGCATGCGTTAATGCAAATTCCACTTCTTCTCCAATTACATGTTCGCCAAAAGCTGAAATAAAATGTTTGGTTCTGCCAGTAACCACCAGGCGATAAGGTTTAACACTTACAAACCTTATCATGTCGCCAACATCGTAAGCCCACAGGCCTGCATTGTTGCTTACAATCATTGCATAATTCTCATTAACCTTTACATCTTTTAACTGCAACCGTTGTGGATTAGGCTTTCCAATTTCGCCGGCGGGAATGAATTCAAAGAAAATGCCCGAATCGGTATTTAATAATAAACCTTCGGCTTTTTGTGAATCCTGGAAAGCAAAAAAACCTTCGCTTGCCGGGAACAATTCAATAGAATCAATTTTTCTGCCGATACTTTCTTCAATCCTGTTTTTATAAGGTTCGAAGTTTACGCCGCCGTAAACCAATACAGATAAGTTTTTAAATAGTTCGCCCACTTTTTTGCCGGAGACTTCCATCAGCCTGTCGAAATACATTTGCATCCACGGCGGAATGCCGCTGATGAGCGTCATATCTTCTTTGACAGTTTCTTTTACAATAGCATCCAGTTTTGTTTCCCAGTCGTCAATGCAATTTGTTTCGTAAGTGGGAAGTTGATTGCCTCTTAAATATCTTGGAACATGATGATTTACAATACCGCTTAACCTGCCGGTGGGTATGCCGCCAATGCGTTCCAGCTCGGGCGAGCCACTCAGAAAAATCATTTTACCGTTAGCAAAAAGCGAGTTGCTGCTCTCGGCCATATAACATAACAGAGCGTTTCGCGCCGTTTCAATGTGGTTGGAAATCGATTGCTTTGAAATGGGTATGTATTTTATGCCGCTCGTGGTGCCGCTGGTTTTGGCGAGATAAATAGGCTTGCCTTTCCAAAGCACATTTTCCCTGCCTTCTTTAATTTTTTCGATATAAGGTTTAAGCTGTTCATAATCACGCACAGGGATTTGCCGTTTGAAATCCTCATAAGATTCAATTTTATCAAAGCCATGATCTTTGCCGAAATCAGTTTGTTTGGCTGATTTTACCAGCGTTTTCATTATTTTTTCCTGGTCTTCAACAGCGGACTCCATCCATTTTTTTGTCTTGCCGGAAACATAAGTAGATAACGGACGTGCTAACAAGGATTTTAGATACATAAGCAAACGCTAAAGCCGCAAATTTAATAGTAAGTGCTTTTAAAAACCGTCTTTAAAAGAAGGTTAGGAGAATATTTGCAAATTTCTTTTCATAAATATGCGGCGAAACATTACCTTTGCCGTCCAAATTTTTAAAAGTTATGTTCGCTATAGTTAAAATTGCCGGTCAGCAATTCAAAGTACAGGAAGGACAAAGCCTGTATGTACCACATATTGCAGGTAAAAGTGGAGATAAAGTTGAGTTCTCAGATATATTATTAGTAAATGCCGATGGCAAACTTTCAGCAGGTAAAGATGCAAGTGCAACTGTTAAGGCTGAAATTGTGAATGACCTGGTTAAAGGCAATAAGGTTATTGCTTTTAAAATGAAAAGAAGAAAAGGCTTTCGTAAGAAACATGGCCACAGAACGCAATACACACAAATTAAAATTGAAAGCATAGCTTAATTAATTTCAAAACACGCATTAAGTAACAGGCAAGGTTTGATTTTGAAATTTGTTATTTAATGTTTTAAATAAAATATCATGGCACATAAAAAAGGTGAAGGCAGCGTAAAAAATGGCCGCGATTCGCAAAGCAAACGTTTAGGAGTAAAAATTTATGGTGGCCAGCCTGCTATAGCAGGTAATATAATTGTTCGTCAAAGAGGAACAGTTTATCATCCTGGTCAAAATGTTGGCGTTGGTAAAGACTTTACTTTGTTTGCACTTGCAGATGGCGTTGTTGAATTTAAGAAAACAAGGGCCAATAAAACTACAGTGTCTGTAATGCCTGCGCAGGCATAGCTTACTTATAGTTTATTTTTACATCCATAGTATTATCCATATAAACGAGTTATCCACTTTATATGGATAATTTTTTTGGTGCATAGTAATATAGTTTATACTTTAGTCAAATTATTTTACTAACCATTAAATTTCAAAACTATGGCAACAGCAAAAAAAGCCGCAAAAAAAGCAGCCCCTAAGAAGGTAGCAAAAAAAGCTGCTCCTAAAAAAGCAGCCCCTAAAAAGGCAGCTCCAAAAAAAGTAGCAAAAAAAGCAGCTCCTAAAAAAGCGGCTCCCAAGAAGGCAGCTGCAAAAAAAGCGGCTCCTAAAAAAGCAGCTGCAAAGAAAAAATAAGCAGTTTTAACTTTAGTGTTAATAGAAATCTTAAGTCCTCCCGGCTATACATCGGGGGGACTTTTTTATTTATATAATTTGTTTTGATTTGTTCTTAACCTGCACGAATGCTGCAACTACCAACAACAACCATATTATGGCAGATGCTATAATAGCAATAATGACGCTGTTATAAAAAGATGCAGGTTTAAATTCAAAGCGGATATTATGCGTGCCGGCAGGTACAGCTAATCCGCGCAATACATAGTCCGTTCTTACTATTGGTGTTTCTTTATCGTCAATATATGCTTTCCAGCCACGGTCATAATATATTTCACTAAATACTGCAAACTGGTTGGCGTTGCTTTTACTGGAGTATGTTATTATATCATTATCATTCTTTATAAGCTTTATAGATGCCGTACTGTCAAATGCAGGTGCAAAGGGTATTTTGCTTTTTTCAGCTTCCTCAACAATTGCCTTGTCAGCAGGATTGTTATTGTCCAATGCCCGCATAGCCGCTGCATCATCTTTTACAAAAGCCACCTGCTTTACAAACCAGCAGGGTCCCAGGTTGCCTGGATTAATTTGCACTTCAGCCTGGCCCTGCTGCCCGCGGTTAATCACATATTTTGTATTAAGCATGTTAAGCACATTAATATTTATTTTGTTGCTTAACTGGTAAGTAATTAAATCCTGGTAAATAGCCAGCTTGGCCGGGTTATAACCTCCGATTGAATTGTGGAAGTAAGATGTCATGGCATCATTAAATACATCAGCCGTTAAATTAAGCACACGGTAATAACCTGTGTCCTGCATTATCTGTTGGTCTACTGCCGAAGGCGTAAAGCTTTGTGTCTGCTGGTCTTCCTTTGTTTGAAATTTTTCATCATTTAAATACCTTCTTCCAACCGCCAATATATCAATTGAACTTAGCAGCAGGATGGCAAGCAATGCATAAGAAGCCTTCAGTTTATCTTTTATATATAACCAGATAAATGCAAATGCAAGCGCAATAAATATCAGAGAGCGTATGATATCACTGCCAAATAATGATTGCCTGTCTTGTTTTAAAGCATTATAAAAATTATTGGCAACATCTTTATTGCCACCGGTTAACTGGCTTAGGTAATTTACAATGCCGCTATCTGCAGATGACTCATAGGTAAAGCTTGAATACAACATGGCGGCCAGCAGGAATACACCAATCATTACGATTCCTGAAATCTTTAGTTGTTTCCACACATAAGCTTTGTCTTTTTCTGCAAAAAATAATTGCTGTAAAGCAATTACACTAAGCAATGGAAATAATAGTTGCGGAATGATAAGCGTATACGTAGGAACCCTGAACTTGTTATAAAACGGTAAATAATTAAAAAGAAAATTATTTAATTCAGGAAAGAACCTGCCCCAACTCATCATAATTGCCAGAACACTGGCTGCCAGCATCCACCATTTATCTTTCCGTTTCAAATAAATCATTCCAAAAACAAAGAGAAAGCAAATAATAGCGCCAAGATAAACGGGTCCCGAAGTAAAGGGTTGTTCACCCCAATAGGCCGGCATTGATGAGGCAAGCTGAACGGCCTGGTCTTCAGGCACACCATTTTGTATTGCCAGTTTTGCAAAATGTGAGTTCTTATCAAGGTTACTACTGCCCGCAGAAACGCCGCCATAAATGTCAGGGATCAGCACTGATAAAACTTCTGACTTTTGAAAACTCCACTGGAAGGCATAATCAACCGGCAGGCCTGTTGTTTTTGTTGCCGTATTATTTGAATCTAAATTCAACACACCATTACGCATGGTGGCTTTGGAAAAGTCATAAGTGGTTGCCAATATAACCATGTTGGATGCCACGCCGATAATGCCTGTAATACCAACAATAACTAACGATTTAATGAGGTGTTTATATTCCTTTTCACGAACCCATTTTATAACATAATACAATGTCATAAAACAGGCAATTATTAAAAAATAATAGGTTACCTGCAGATGGTTCAATGCAATAAATAGACTGGTAAACAAGGCCGTGAGTGCAGCCCCTACCCAATACTTTTTTTGATATACCAGCAACACAGCCCCCAACAGTGCAGGCATGTATGCCATAACAAGCACCTGCGATTCATGCCCGGCTACCACCAATATAGGACTAAACGATGCATATGCATAAGCTACCGCACCGGCAATGCCGATTCTGTAATCAACTTTATATACCTGGCTTAAAAAATAAAAACCCAGGCATAACAAAAAGAAAAACTGGAATGGCTTGCTGAGAAACAATGATAAAACCTGGTGCAGGTAAATTAAATTAAAAGGGTTGCTTGGATCCTGGGCAATCTGGAAAGCCGGCATGCCGCTGAACATGCCGTTTGTCCACAAAGGAAAATGTCCATGTGTTTCCTTATATTTAAAGGAATTCTCAGCCATGCCTTTCCAATGGATAATATCGCCTTGCTGCAATACTTTTCCCTGTAGAGCAGGCTTGCAATAAATAAGTGCCACTACTAAAAAGATAGCAATAGCAATAAGATGCGGTGTAACCTTACTCCAGTTAATCTTCATCATGCATGAATTTTAGGAGCGGCAAACCTAATGAAAATGTGTAATTGTAATACCTGCGGCAATTTCTTTGATTATATTTTATTTTTCGCTGCCGGAATATTTGCAGGAATAGCTCAAATGATATTTATTTATAACATCGCTGATATTAAATACAGATATTTTTGCAGCGATAAAAATCATTCAATAAATAATATAACCTGGAAAAAATATGCAGTTAAAAGAAACATGGCGGTGGTTTGGCCCTGATGACCCTGTTACACTACAGGATATTTTGCAAACCGGCGCCACTGGCATTGTAAATGCTTTGCACCAGATTCCGCATGGCGATGTATGGGCGGTTGATGAGATTCAAAAAAGAAAAGATATTATTGAAGCTGCAGGGTTAACCTGGGATGTGGTTGAGAGCGTTACGGTGCATGAATCTATAAAAACACAAACCGGCGATTACAAAAAATATATTGAGCAGTATAAAGAAACACTGCGCAACCTTTCAGCCTGTGGTATAAAAACCGTTACCTATAATTTTATGCCGGTTACAGACTGGACACGCACCAACCTCGATTATTTGATGCCTGATGGTTCAAAAGCGTTATACTTTAACTGGTTCGACCTGGCCGTTTTTGATATTCATATTTTAAAAAGAAAAAATGCAGCGGAAAGCTATACTGAAACGATTGTAGCGGAAGCTGAAAAAAGATTCAGGCAATATTCTCAGTCGCAGCTGGATGAAATTACACGCATTATACTGTTTGGCCTGCCTGGTGAAAAAAAGATAACGGTAGAAGAAGTGCAGGAAAAACTGGATTGGTATAAAGATATTGATCATACAGCCCTGCGTGAAAGCCTGAAATATTTTTTGCAGGAAATCACGCCTGTTGCTGATGAAGAGAATATAAAACTGGCTATTCATCCCGATGATCCGCCATTTGATATTTTAGGCTTGCCCCGAATTGTTAGCGGCAAAGAAGATATCGAATATATTCTTTCTTCTGTAAAGAATAACAGCAATGGTATATGTTTTTGTTCAGGTTCGTTAGGTGCCGGTATAAAAAATAACTTGCCCGAAATTGTCAAGGCTATTGGCGAC
>JAEWBD010000456.1 GCA_023391315.1 Bacteroidota bacterium
TTGCATGGATTGACACCAATAGAAGAAACTCAAAAAATTATGAACGGCTTAATCAAACCAGCGTAGCCATGGTGCATTTATCGGCTATACGAATTATGTTGAATCGTTTTTAAACAGCTTCTAAGACAATTGAAAAAATAAATATGCACGCATGAAAAATAAGCAGCAACAATCTGTATTCAGCTTTGCTGTATTGGTTGCAGCGCTGGGCTATTTTGTTGATATCTACGATTTGCTTTTATTCAGCATCATCCGTGTACCCTCATTAAGATCCTTAGGCCTGAATGATGACCAGATTGCAAAAGATGGTTTGTTCATCATTAATATTCAAATGCTGGGCCTGCTCATTGGCGGCATTTTATGGGGTATTTTAGGCGATAAAAAGGGCAGGCTGAAAGTTCTGTTCACTTCCATCATCCTGTATTCGCTTGGCAATATTGCCAATGGTTTTGTGCAAACGGTAAATCAATATGCCCTGGTGCGGTTTATTTCAGGCATTGGCCTGGCTGGCGAGCTTGGTGCAGGCATTACGCTGGTAACAGAATTATTACCCAAAGAAAAACGCGGCATCGCCACTTCATTTGTGGCAGGCATTGGTTTAACGGGTGCGGTAGTTGCCTTTTTTATTAAGGAAATGTTTCCCTGGCGAACCTGTTATTTTATTGGCGGCGGCTTAGGTTTCCTGCTTTTGCTGCTGCGGGTAAGCGTGCTTGAATCGGGCATGTTCAAAAGCATCGAAAGCAAAAATATTTCTAAAGGAAATTTCCTGATGCTCTTCACCAATAAAACACGCTTAAGGAAATATATAACCGCTATTTTTATTGGGTTACCTACCTGGTATGTCATTGGCATTCTTGTTACCTTCTCAAAAGAATTTGGCGCTCACATGAATATAAAGGGTGCTATCGATCCGGGTAAAAGCGTAATGTTTGCTTATGCGGCTATATCAGTGGGCGATATTCTTGTGGGCTTTGTAAGCAAATGGCTGATGAGCAGGAAGAAAGCTTTATATGTTTTTTATGCTATAACCGCCATTGGCATTGTATGGTTCTTTAACCTGCATAATGCCACGCCTTTTCATTTATACCTGGTGTGTGCGCTGCTTGGATTTGGAACGGGTTTCTGGGCCATATTTGTAACGATGGCTGCAGAACAGTTCGGCACAAATATCCGCGCTACTGTTGCTACTACCGTCCCGAATATGATCCGCGGCTCATTAAACCTCGTTTCTATTTTATTTGTATGGCTGCAGGGCTCAACCGGTAATTATTTAACGGCCGGCTGGGTTACCGGCATAGTGGTATTTATTATCGGCATATTATCCGTGGTTTTTACCGATGAAACTTATCATAAAGATCTTGATTATATTGAAGGAGATGTTGCCTGATAATGCCTTAAGCCCCTTGTGGTTAATTGTATTCTTTTGTATTGAATTGACTTGCATGAAGAGAATAATTTCAGCAGGAATTTGTCTTCCATACTGAACATAATTTTCGTGGCACATTTTTTACGCGGATATGGTATGCAAAGCAGAGTAAAAATATTGGGCCACCCGCTGCATCCTATGCTGGTTTCATTTCCCATTACCTTTAATACGGTAACCATGATTTGTTGCATTGTGTATGCATATAATCAAAATCCATTCTGGTACCAGGTGGGGTTTTTTGCTAATTGCGCTGCTATAATCATGGGTGCGATTGCAATGCTGCCGGGCTTAATTGATTGGTTATCTGTACCTGAATTTACTGATGCCAAATCAACAGGATTGAAGCACATGATTGCCAATATTATTTGGCTGGGCTTTTTCATTATTAACGGTGTAGTAATGTATTCCAATCTCAATGCGGCAAACACACCTGTACAATCGAATTGTTTGTTAACTATCGTTGGCTTTCTAATAATGTTATATGCCGGATTTAAAGGATGGGCCATGGTACAGCGTCATCATATTGGGGTTGATATTACCGCTCATGAGGAAATACCTGAACAGGAGGAAATTCAAAAAAATGCCAGCGAAATTTTTTCTGATACAAAGGATCCCATTTAAAGAGATGCAATAAAGAATTTTGCAAGCCGCTTCATTTACTTTTCTTTACTTTATCTTTTTTAATAATAAATGTTTCCGCCCGGCGGAATATAGTTATGAAGTATTACATCATTGCGGGTGAGGCAAGCGGTGATTTGCATGGCAGTAATCTTATAAAAGAAATAAAGAAAATTGATGAAGCACCAAATATCCGCTGCTGGGGAGGCGACCTGATGCAGGCTGCCGGTGCAACGTTGGTAAAGCATTACCGCGATCTTGCATTTATGGGATTTGCCGAAGTGGTAATGAACCTAAAAACCATTTTGAATAACCTTAAATTCTGTAAAGAAGATATACTCGAATTCAAACCTGATGTATTAGTGCTGATTGACTATCCCGGCTTTAATTTACGCATTGCCGAATGGGCTAAAACAATAAAAGGGCAAAAGACAACTATCAACTGTAAAACCGTATTCTATATCTCGCCGCAGGTATGGGCCTGGAAAGAAAGCCGTGTGCCCAAAATGAAAGAAACGATAGATGAAATGATCGTTATCCTTCCTTTTGAAAAAGAATATTATAAAAGCAAATGGAACTGGGAAGTAGATTATGTAGGCCATCCATTGGTGCAGGTGGTTGATGAGTTTAAACAATCGGTAACCGGCCGGCAGCCTTCCGCTAATAATATTATTGCAATGCTGCCCGGCAGCAGGAAACAGGAAATTGCAAAGAAGCTTCCCATTATGTTGGAAGTAAGCAGGCATTTTCCGCAATATCAATTTATTCTCGCAAAGGCGCCCGGCTTGGAAGATGCGTTTTATGAAAGTTTCGTGCGTAACTACACCAATGTTTCTTCCGTTCGCAATAAAACTTATCAATTGCTTACGGAGGCAAAAGCGGCATTGGTTACAAGCGGTACCGCCACGCTGGAAACTGCTTTGTTTGGCGTACCTGAAGTGGTTTGCTACAAAGGAAGCAACATAAGTTACCAGATTGCAAAACGGCTGATAAAAATTAAATACATAGCGCTCGTTAATTTAATTATGGATAAGCCCGTGGTGAAGGAATTAATTCAAAACGAGCTTACCGTAAAAAATCTGAAACAGGAATTATCCAGGCTGCTTTTTGATGAGGCCAAAAAAGAGCAGCTAAAAGAAGATTATGAAAACTTAAAAAGCATTTTATCTGCAGACGGTAATGCATCAGCCAATGCTGCTAAGATTGTTGTGGATGCAGCGAAATAAATAAAACCCGTTAGCTGTTTAATTTCCTTAATTGCTGTAATAAAGCTTTCAGGTCTTTTGGCAGCGGCGCTTCAAATGAATATTCTTCTTCATTCAATACAAACTTTAGTGAAGCGCTGTGTAATGCAAGCCTTGATAAAATTGGCCTTTCCTCAATTTCATGCTTACTTAAATTGTATTTCTTTTTTAGGGAAGACAGCAAAACGGGGCTGCCGTCTCCATATAAATCATCACAAACAATACTGTGCCCGATAAATTGAGAATGAATGCGTATCTGATGCGTTCTGCCGGTAAGGATTTTAAATTTTACCCAGCTAAAACGCCTGAAATCTTCCAGCATCTCATATTCAGTAAATGATGGTTTTCCTTTACTGCTTAAAATCATTTTTCCGTTGCCTGACGGATGTTGCATGATAGGTTCTTCAATTTTTCCGCTTTGGGGAGATATACTTCCGTGTACCAGGCCATAATATATTTTTTCTGTGGCGCGGCTTTCAAAGAGCTGCGAAATTTCTGCATGGGCAGCTTTATCTTTTGCAAAAACTATTACGCCGCTTGTGTTTTTATCCAGGCGGTGCACGGTAAAAATTTCACCGTATTTGTCCGCCAGTATTTGTTTAAGCGAAACTTCTTTTCCCTCCCTGTCCGGAATGCTAAGCAGGCCTGCCGGCTTATTGATGGCAATTAATTTATCGTCTTCAAAAATTGTTTCAAACTTCATTATCTAATCCAGTATTAATTTTTCTTTGGCGACGGTTTCTTTTTTACAAAGCTTTGGTTCATATATTTCAACAGGCGAACTTCTTTTTCATGCAGGAAACGCCATTTGCCACGTTCCAGGTTTTTTTTCGTGAGATTGGCAAACAATACCCTGTCGAGCGCTTTAACTTCATAACCCAGGTGCTCAAACAAGCGGCGCACAATGCGGTTTCTGCCACTGTGAATTTCGAGGCCCACCAGTGATTTATCTTTCGGATCGGCATAGCCGGCGGCATCAGCAGCTATAAAACCATCTTCCAGCTCAACGCCTTTAAGAAGGGCTTCCATATCCTTTTTCAGCAAAGGTTTATCAAGCTTTGCTTCGTATATTTTTTTTATTTCGAAAGATGGGTGTGTTAATTTCTGTGTGAGGTCGCCATCATTGGTAAGCAACAGAACGCCGGTTGTATTGCGGTCTAACCTGCCTACCGGGTAGATTCTTTCGCCTGTGGCCTGTTGCACCAGTTCAAAAACGGTTTTGCGGCCATGTGTATCTTTTGCCGTAGTAATATAATCTTTCGGCTTATTCAGTAAAATGTAAACCAGGTTTTTTTGTACATGCAACTGTTTGTTATTGAATACAATTTTATCGGTTGATGTTACTTTAAAGCCCGGTTCGTAAATTATGGTGTTGTTTACTTTTACTTTACCTTCTTTTACCAGCGTTGCCGCTTCTCTCCTGCCGCATATACCTGCATGGGCAATAAATTTATTAAGCGGTATTTCTCCCGGATTCGGTCCATTGGCCTTATCTGTTTTTGTGTTTGGATTTAACGGTTTATGTCCTGGCTTTACTGGCCTGGAGGTCTCGGATTTGGAAGGCTGCATTCCATAACTAACCTTTTTCTCTTCATATTTTTTTTTCTTTTCTTCCTTCCACCTGCGCTTATCCTGTTTTATCCCCTCTTTTTTGCGAGAGTTCTTTTCTTTATTAATAAATTTTTCAAATGAATGCTGCTTCATGTATCTGCTTTGAAGGGCAAATGTCATTCAATTAAATAAAAAATGCTTTAAAACTTAAGTTCAAAGCATTTTAGATTGTTTAAGCTGATGGTTTTTCTACCTGCGGTATTGCAGAGCCCATTCGAAGAAGTTTTTCTTATTTACGCGCCAGCTTGTATCATAAGCCTGGTTCCAGGCACTATGGCCAACGCCTTTCAAACTAGTCAATATTGCCGGTATGGCAGGATTTGCATTGTTTATAGTATTGGTATAGCTAACAGCGTTTCCATAAAAAGAATCAGCAGTACCGCAAATATTCCAGCAGGCAATATTGTATTTGGCAACGTTGGTTATTTTATCCGGATGGTCTGCTGCCGCAGAACTTACAGGCCCGATAGCGGCAAACTGCTCGCAAAGACTCACATCATCCGTCATACAGCTCCATAAACCCCAGCCACCTGCGCTGAAACCAGTTAAATAAACACGGGAAGCATCTATCCTGTAAGTCTTTTTTAACGAAGCAAGCATGGTTTTTATTTGCGGTGCACTCCAGCCCCAGCTTACCGGGCACTGCGGTGTAAATACAATAAATGAATAATCTTTTCCATCCGCAGGATTTTTAGAAACGGCATCCCATCCTTTGGAAATGCGGTAAGCAATGGTGCCGCTATGCAGCAAAGCCATAATATCTGTGCCTTGCTCACCCACCCCATCAAGTGCAATAATTAAAGGATATTTCTTCTTGATACTTTTTATGCCATCGTAACCTGCAGGCAACCATAATAATGCCTGTGAAGTGGGATATGTATAGTCGCCGGTTGCTATTGTTATTTGCTGCTGGCGGCCAACAATGGGGCCTGTTGGCGTTTTCTTTCTAATCTTTTTAATAGAAAGATCAGATTCACTGGAAGCCGAGACTGTGTCGAACTGCGCATTTTCCTTTTTACAGGAAAGAGAAGTCATTAATAACATTACAAACAATACAATAGAGCTTAATTTTCTCATTGAAAAAATTTACAAAAATTAGGAATAAAAGATATTGGAAAGTAAGTAGTTAAAGCGCCCAAGCGGGCAAAATTTATGCCATAGAAGCTTTAATAAGAATAAATGTGAGATTAACTTTTAATGGCTCAGATAGTTAGGTTGTAAAAAATTCTTCTGTAAGAGAAAAAACAAAAAAGCGCTACGGTTTTCCGTAACGCTTCCTTTTTCTAAAGCTCCTCAGACTGGACTTGAACCAGTGACCCTCTGATTAACAGTC
>JAEWBD010000004.1 GCA_023391315.1 Bacteroidota bacterium
GTACAGTATATAACAAGCAATACTTTTACCGGCGGTTCCAATGGCATCAGCAATCAACGCCAGGTATCAGATGGCAAAAACAGTTTTTTTACTATTCAAACAGATTATACCAATCCAATTACAAAAAATATAAAACTTGAAGCCGGCTTAAGAGCACAGATTAATAAAGTTGACAACAATAATCAGTTATATTATGTAAACGGCTCCGAAAGTGTTAAGGTGCCATTGTCAGGAATAGAATATAACAATACCAATAACGTTTATGCGGCCTATGCTACTATAACAAGTTCCATTAAAAAATTTGGCTACCAGGTAGGCCTGCGTGCAGAAAGAAGCAATTATAAAGGCATATTGAATGATACGGGACGTTTTACCAATAACTATCCCATTAGCCTGTTTCCATCTGTTTTCTTAAGTTATAAATTAGAAAACCGGCAGGAGCTGCAGGCAAATTTTTCACGGCGTATAAACAGGCCCAGCTTCTTCCAGCTAATTCCTTATACCGACAGAAGCGACAGTTTATATATAACGCGTGGTAATCCTGACCTGCGTCCTGAATTCACCAATTCATTTGAATTCTCTTACAGTAAAACGTATGGCAAGAACAATATGTTTCTTACATCATTATATTATAAATACACAAACGATCTTATAACCGGAAATCAGAAATCTGAATTCAATCCCACATTGAACAGGGAAGAATGGATTTATACATACGAAAACGCAAACTCTGCTTATTCTTATGGCGCTGAATTTACCTCCGTAAACTATGTAACCAAGTGGTGGGATTTTAATTTGAACGTTAACCTTTATAAGTCAAAAATCAATTCAGATAATATAAACGGATTTTCGCAGGATGCTTTGCTTAGCTGGTTCGGCAAATGGAATAACAATATTAAATTGCCTGCCAACTTCACTGTTCAGTTGTCTGCCAATTACCAGAGCAAAACAAACCTGCCGGTTAACCAGGGCCGCCAGATGTTTGGCCCGCCGCAGTCTGCACAATCAGCTTCGCAGGGTTATATTAAACCTTTCTGGCGCACAGATATTGCTATCAAAAAAACGTTCTTCAAAAATCAAACGGGCGCCGTTACACTTAGCGTAAACGACATTTTCAGAACAAGCGCCAACAGGCAGATTTCTTATGCCGAAAACTTTTACCAGGATTATTACAGGTTAAATAATCCCCAGTTGGTACGCATAAACTTCTCTTACCGTTTTGGCAAGATGGATGTTTCATTATTCAAACGCCAGAACAAGAACCAGAGCACTATAGATCAATCGCAAATGGGCATGTAATATCAATGTATAAATAAACATACAAAAAGCCCCGCAGTTGTTGCGGGGCTTTTGTTTTACTGCTTATCCATCTTCAGGTATAAATAATTCTTATAACTTGTGACCATAAGATTGCAGTGCATGCTTAAACTTCTGCTTAATTTTAAATGGTATTGTTTGGTGACGGTTATTTTTTTCTGTCATGCACAAAGTTTTGCCCAGCTTACCTATAACGAATTAAGCGTTCAATACGACAGCCCGTGGACATATAAAAAATTGCAGCTCATTCCCATCCGTTTTAAAAATATTGGTGGCGATAGTGGTTATGCCAATAAACAAATGTTTAATGGAAAAATAACCAGTTTTGATGATGCCATGCGCAGGCGTAAAATAATTGTGAAGGAAATGAGCGATGGCGGTGCAGATGTATCAACGCTGATGATTAAAAACCGGTCGAACGAAAATATAATGCTGATGAGCGGCGAAATGGTACAGGGCGGCAAGCAGGACCGTGCTTTTGGCGAAACGGCTATTATTCCAAAGGGCAGGCGAAAAAACTATGTGCAGGTTTTTTGTGTTGAAAAAGGAAGATGGGATAATAAGGCAAAATCTTTCAGGCATGCAGGCACGGCAGATGCCGGCGTGCGCAAACAGATTGATGTTTCCAAACGGCAAAGCAAAGTGTGGAAACAGATTGACAGTGAACTCTCAAAAAAGAATAAAAAGAATCAAACATCAGCTTACCTGAAAGCGTATAACGACAGCACTTATTTTGATACATCGTACCTGCATTATTTTATTGAAAAAATGAAAAGCAGCGACAGCGCTTATGCAGGTTTTATTGCTATTACAGGCAACCGTATTATAAGAGCGGATATTTTTGGCGGCACCGATCTCTGCCTTGCTGCTTACATTGAAAATATAAAAAGTTATGTGCACACATTGAAACCGGCGGATGGCATTCCATCAAAATCTAAAGAGGCTATAAAAGGTTTTACGGATAAATTCCTTAAAGATAAAACCACGCAAAAACAATACCTCGCCAAAAATGGCCGCATTTATTATAATGATGGTGTAATAATTCAATTGGTTGCGTATGATGAAGAGTAGCTTCTTCATGAAATCTGCTGACGATACTAACGCCCTGCTTTGTAATTTTAACGCATGCTCAATAATCCAAGGTTCACTTCAGTCTTAAAAAAATACCAGGATACATTCCACGCGGTGGTGCCATTCAATGCAGCAAAAGATAAATTATTGCTGATGAACTTCACCGCAACCAATGCCGATTTAAATGACAAAGAGCTGGAAGATGCCGGCAAATTTGCAGCGTATATCGATAGAAAAATAAAAGATGCAGGTGCTGTTTATGGCATTGGCGGCTATGCAGAATACCGTTCTATTTATAGCCGCAGCGACGTATTTGATGTGCCTGGCGCCGAGCCGCGGCGCCTGCATCTGGGCATAGATATCTGGGGCGATGCAGGCACACCGGTTTTTGCCTTCATGGGCGGCATGATTCATAGCCTGGCTTTCAACAACCGCTTTGGTGATTATGGCGCTACATTAATTTTATTGCACCAGCTAGATGGCATTGCATTTTATAGTTTGTACGGCCATATTTCATTAAACGATATCAATAACCGCCGCGCCGGTGAGTATATTACAAGGGGCGAAAAGTTTGCACAGTTTGGCAAGCCTGAAGAAAACGGTAACTGGCCGCCGCACTTACATTTCCAGCTTATTTACGATATGGAAATGCAGAAAGGCGATTATCCCGGTGTTTGCGCTTATGGAGAAAAAGATAAATACCTCAGGAACTGTCCCGACCCTGATTTGGTTTTAAACATGATGCAATATGCAAAGGATTAATTTTTCCTGGCAATAGTTTTTATTACAGATAGCTGAGATCAAACGGTGGAAGAACAGATCTGTGGGCATCTATGTAATCTGTGAGCAACAAAATATTTTCAGGCCACTCAATAAAGTTTAATTGATTTATTATTTTTGAGCCGAATCATCAAACAAAAAAATATGTCTGGACATACTTCTCCAAGCGATCCCAGGAAATTTACCGTAGTGCTGTTTACAGGTATTGTTGTTGCATTTGTATTTACTATGCTGATGATGCTGTGGCAAGGTGATTTTGAACATGATGAACACGGCGAAAGGCATTATAACACAACCGTTGTGGAACCGGGTTATTAAAAATCCGTTAAACCAATAGTTTCCCGCTTAAAATAATGCAGCTAAGGTATTCTTCTTACCAGGCCTGCATTAATGCCGGTGCTTGATATAGAAAGCTTGCCGGTGCCTAACCCGTTGAGTGAAGTTTTATAATAATGCTCTATGCGAATACTTGTCTTTTTTCCTGTTTTAAGTTCGTAGCCCGCACTCAGGTTTAAAACAGAAAACCAATTTTGCGGTGCATGATAATAAGCACGGCTGCCCTGGTGTTCTTCACCATCGCGCAAATAATCGTAATTATAGAATTCTTTGTTCATTAAATAAGAAGAAACACCGGCTGTTGCAAACCATACATGATTCTTCTTTTCAATAAAGTTATATTTAAAATTCACCGGAATTTCAAACATGGTGCAGTAACCATCTACCGTTAAAATCTTTGCATTCTGAAAATACGCAATTTTCGATTTATCAAAATATTTGCCACTGGTATAATAGTTCTTTTTATCAATATAAAAGCCTGTTTCAATACTTAGTTTATTAAACTTATAACCCGCCAATAAACCCACATTGTACCCCAATGGCCGTGCGCTTTGATATTTTATAAAGCTTAAATCAGTTCCGGCAGCTATCCCTGCATAGAAATAATGATTGTTGCCCTTAGGATTTTTAATTATTTTTTTTGAAGTATTGCCTGAATTAATCTGCGTATTATCCGTTTCTGTTATTGTTTTGGATAAACCGGGAAGATTGTTTTGTGTAATAACCTGTTGTTCGCTCTTGTTCGAATTAAGCGTATCATTATTAACACTGCTGTTATTTGCCGTTGGCAAGCCCGCCCGGTTTTCTTGGGATTTGTTTGTCAATGATTGATTGATGGCAGGTTCTTCTTTAACCGCTGAAGGATGGAAAGCTGTTATATTATTCTTTGCCGTTTGCCTATCGTTTTGCGTTTTGATAATCTTATTGCCCCGGCTGTTTTTGTTTTCATTGCTGTTTGCAATAATATCTTCCTTACGATTATTAACTGGCCCTGTTTCGGTTTGTTCCTTATTTGCTCTCGCAGATTCCTGGCTGTTAACTGTTTCCTGTTTTACCTGCGCTTGATTTTTGACGGTTTCATCATGTGGCGCAGTTTTAAATTTATTGTATTCATTATTCGCTATCCAGCCTAACGGAATAAGCAGTAACCACCAAAAGGCAAAGCGGCGCCGGCGCTTTTTTTCTGCAACAGGCGGCAATGGCGGTTCAGTTGCATGCACGGCATTATATACAGCATTCCAGTCGGCTGCTTTGCCGGCATCAATGTCGTAATTCTCTGCAGCTTTACGCATCATTTCATCCATATCGTCTTCCTTCATGTAAAGCATAATACATTGCCTTTGTCATCTTTTACTAAATATTTTTGAAGAAAAGCCCTTGCCTTTGAAAGGTTTGATTTTGAGGTGCCCACGGAAATGCCAAGCATGTTGGCTATTTCCTGGTGGGTATACCCATCAATCACATAAAGATTAAAAACAACTTTATACGCCGGGCTCAGTTTTCTTACCAGTTCCACCAGTTCTTTATACACAAGCTTATTCTCCCCGCTGTTATTCACTTTTAAATATTCCCCGTTTTCATTATGCGGTTTGCCATTTGCCGCCACGAGGTTTTCCCTGCCCATAAAATCAATAGATGCATTGATTACTATCCGCTTTATCCATGCAAGCAGCATTGTTTCCACATGATTATGATCGCGTATTTCGAACTTTTGAAGGTTTTTAAAAATCTTTACAAAAGCATCATTGGCGGCAAGCGCTGCATTATCAAAAGAATGCACATAACGATAGGAAATGCGCAGTGCATACGGAAGGTATTTTTCATAAAACAGCTTCTGGCACCTTGCATCGTTTTCCATGCAGCCTTTCATTATGTATAAAAGATCATTCAATCAGCGCAAATATTTTGATATACTTATTTAACGGCCGTCTTTGCAAAACAGTTGCTTTCATATTAAAAAATTGTTTGACTTATTTTATTTGGTAGCCGGCAGCAGCGCTTTGTGGCATCGTTCCTTGTGTCACTCCCTTGTACTGCATATTTTTATGGCAGCACCAATTTCAGCGCAAGGTTTTTCCACTCTTCCTCCAGGCGCACAGCAGGCCGTTGTTCATTGGCGCGCCTGTACCAGTAATCTGCATTCCAAATATCCCCTTCTTTGCGGTGCAGGTAAGCATGCACCTGGCACGAATTTTTATCATCCAATTCATCTATTAATGAATGCGCCTTATCCCAGTTGCCTTTAGCGTCCCACCACAAAGCCTGAACATATAATGGCAGGTTTGAGGCAGGCGCTTCATCGTTTTCAATAGTTAATATAAATTCATCGTAGGTCATAAATCAGTGAAAATTAATATTGGAAAAACCAATGCTGCATGATATACCACTTAGCAATAACAGTATGCCTGCACTGTTTAAAAGCCCTTTGCCCCAGGCTTTTGATCCCAGCAATATAATTAAGATACCCAAAACCAAATCTATTAAGCCGCCTGTCAGGCAAACCAGCCCTAATATCAAACCAAAACCATCCCGGTAATTAACTGCTCCGCAAATAATACCGATAAGCACAACAATACCGCAATTGATGGCTGTAATTTTATAAGCAAGTTTCCAGTTGTTCATATATCTATAGTTTATGGAGCAATGGATTACGTTCATTTTGTAATTGCGTTATATACATTTCCTTTTCATCCCTATAAAACATATTCATGGTTTCAAATGGAATAATGCGGCCATCTTTATTTACAATATGCACACAACTTTTTTTAATAGCCCGCACATCAAAATCGTACGCATCAATAAAGCGCATAATAATGATGCGGAACAGGTTCTCATAACTTAAACCCGGCGCATGAATTTGTGGTAAACAACAAAGCAGCTCTTTAAAATTATTTTCCACGCGGTCAACCGAAATGCCTGTGCTGAAAATTTTAAGCATGTGCGCATGCAGTTGCTCATCCTGCTCATACACAATTGTGTTGCGGCTGTTATTTAAAAGATGCGCGGGGTTCACATAACGTGTCATTGGAAAAACCTGACCTGCAAGCTTTAATGCGTAACCCATTACCAAAGCATCGGGGTTGCAGGGAACAGGAATAAGATCATTTGGCTGAAACACATTTGTTTGTTCCAATATTTTTTGCCGTACATCCGTCATGGTTATCCTGTCTGTTGAAGGATTAAAATGTTCCACCCTTCCTGCAATTTGCGTAGGCTGAAATGTTACGCCCCTTACACACGGCTGTTTTAAAGCAAAGTCAATTATTTCCCCAATCTCATCATCATTTACGCCTTTTTGCAATGTAACGACAAGCGTGGTGGAAAGATTAAATTCATTCAAATGTTCCAGGGCTTTCTTTCGCACATCCGTTAAATCTTTACCACGCAGTTGCAGCAATGCTTCCGGCCTGAAAGAATCAAACTGCAGGTAAATTTCAAAGTCGGGCATATACGAGGCAAGCTGCCTTGCAAACGCTTTATCTTTTGCTATGCGGATACCATTTGTATTTACCATCAAATGGCGGATAGGTTTGCTTTTTGCAATATCCAGTATCTCAAAAAAATCAAGATGCACCGTTGGCTCGCCACCGCTTATCTGTACCACATCCGGCGTGCCTTCATTGGCAACAATTAAATCCAGCATTTTCTCAACTTCTTCAATCGTTCTGTGCCTTCCATAATGTGGGGAACTCATGGCATAACAGGTGGGGCAGGTAAGATTGCAACGGTCAGTAATTTCAACAACCGTTAAGCAACTGTGTTGTTCGTGATCAGCACATAAGCCGCAGTCGTAAGGACAGCCATATAAGGTTTTTGTATTGAAATGTAAAGGCATCTCGCTGGGCTTATTGTAGTTGCGGATATTTTTATAATATTCAACATCGGTTGCCATCAACACTTTCTGAAATCCATGTTCCGGGCAATTCTTCAGCATGAAAACATTATTGCTTTCAAACACAATTTTTGCGTCAATCCTTCTTAAACAAACCGGGCAAAGGCTTATTGTAAAATCATAGTAGGTATATGGCCGCTCAGGCATAAAAGGTATATGTATTATAAAGATAAATGTTCTGTTTATTGTTTGTAAAAAGAAACGGGTTATTAAAAATTGGCTGAGCGAAGCCGAAGACAATTGCTGTTGAGCGAAGTCGAAACAATTTTATAATAACATCCCGGCATAAGGCAGGTTGTTTAATGCTGCAATAATTTTTGCGGATGAATAATATACCTGTAATAATATATTAAGCCAAGCAGCCCCGTTATTTGTATGGTGGAAAGGCCGATGCTGAAAGTATAATGCGGTTTTATAAAATCAAGCATAAAGCGGAAGAAACAATAAGCGATCATAAATATTTTAAACTGCGCCCCGTTTTGCAGCGTATATTTTTTTTCAATTTGAACGAGCGCCATCCATAGCAATATCAAAAAAATAATTTCATATAAAGCCGCGGGATGCCGGTAATAACTATCACCCAAATGCATACTCCATGGAAGGTTTGTTGGCAATCCGTATGTTTCTTCATAAATACCCATGCTAAAACAGCCAATGCGCCCAATGATCAAAGCCAGTATAATGG
>JAEWBD010000070.1 GCA_023391315.1 Bacteroidota bacterium
GTGCCATGCTTACGAAAGAACTTATCCGGCAAAAATTAGCAGACGAAATAAGGATAAGTATTTTGCCAATTATTTTAGGGGATGGGCTATTGCTTTTTGATAATATCGGGCAAGAACAGATACTGTATCTGAAAGACACGACAGCATATAAAAACGGAATGATAGAACTATGCTACGAAATAAAAAAATAACAGGCAACAACAAAAGAGCAAAGCAGCTTTGCTTTGCCCAACAAGAAAATAAAAAACCATGCGAAAATTATCACTTTTTATAGCAACAAGTTTAGACGGCTACATTGCAAAACCAAATGACGACCTCAGCTTTCTGAAAATATTTTAAAAAGAAAAAGAGGACTACGGTTATTCAGCGTTTATTGCAAATATTGATACGATTATTCTTGGCAGAAAAACCTATGACTACGTGCTTGAAAAAATAGGCCCTTCATATTACGACAACGGCCAACGGGACATATTTGTAATTACAAGAACCGGAAAGCCGAAAACAGGCAGAACAACTTTTTATACAGGAGAATTGGCCAAGCTGGTTAAACAACTAAAATCTGAAAATGGTAAGAATATTTATTGTGATGGCGGCGCAGAAATTATAAATGAACTTTTGCAGCACGACCTGATAGACGAGTTTATAATTTCCGTTATTCCAATTTTAGTTGGTAACGGAACAAGATTATTTAAAGATAACAGGCCTGAACAACTGCTTGAGCTTTTGAATACAAAAACGTTTGATACAGGACTAACTCAATTACATTATAGACGAAAAAAATAACGGTAAAAAATAAAATCCGCCAGACAAAAACTTAAACCGCTAACATCGGTTTCCTTTTCCGTATATCTCTTTGCACAGAACCTAAATAATTCAATGCAATTTTTTAAGTTATTTAAATATCTTGGCTCACTTATTCACCGGTTGAATGTCATCAACTCAATAAATTATTAATGGCCTCACCAACTGTTACACAGCAAAAAAAGCGTTTGCTTTCTCTTGATTTTTTTCGCGGCTTAACTATTGCCGCCATGATTTTGGTAAACAACCCCGGTAGCTGGAGCTATGTATATGCGCCGCTGGAACATTCAAAATGGAATGGCTGCACGCCCACCGACCTTATATTTCCCTTCTTCATATTTATGGTGGGTGTTTCCATTGTATATGCCATGAGTTCTAAGAAAGCCGACAAAAGCCTGCACAAAGCGGCCATCTTAAAAGCTTTGTGGCGCTCCATAAAAATTTATCTCATCTATGTAATCATACATTTTTTATTTGTATTCAACTTTCATCATTTCAGGATATTGGGCGTATTGCCACGTATTGCTATTGTGTTTTTTATCTGTACCATTATTTATCTTAAAACAAATTTCAAAACCTGGCTTTGGCTATTTGCCATTATACTTATTGCCTATTGTTTTTTAATGACGGTGGTACCGGTGCCGGGTTATGGTTACGCTATTCTTGAACCTGGCAAAAACCTTGCAGCATGGATAGATTATAATATTCTTACACCGGAGCACATGTGGAGCGGCACCAAAACCTGGGACCCCGAAGGCATTTTAAGCACATTGCCTTCCATCGGCACATGCCTGTATGGAATAATGGTAGGCGCCACATTAAAACGTACCGATAAAACCGAAGCGGAAAAAGTTGCCTGGCTTTTAACCTTTGCCGTTTTTTCTGTAATGCTGGCATTGATATGGAACAACTGGTTTCCCATCAATAAATCTTTATGGACGAGTTCCTTTGTTTTATACACCGGTGGTTTGGCCACAGCCGGCCTGGCTGTTTCTTACTGGCTGATTGATGTGCATCACCGGAAAAAATATATTACACCATTTGTGGCGTATGGCGCAAATGCAATCACAGCTTACGTTGCAGCCGATGTAGTGTTAGCAGTTTTGAGCTGGATTCATCTTGACCTGGATGGCAAAACAGTAAACCTGCAGGCATATTTATATCAAACTATTTTTGTTCCCAACTTCTCTCCCATTAATGCTTCACTTGCCGGCGCTGTAACTTTTGTACTGATATTAATGGTTCCCATGCTTATTTTATATAAAAAGAAAATATTCTTAAAGGTGTAGATATAAACGCTGATTATTATACTTATCGTGATAAATTTCACAACTATGCAAAAATCATAACATGAAAGATAAGATAATTGAAAGCCTTTACGTGTTTTCTTAACTTTACATCTCTTATAGTTGCATGCATACTCTTTTCAATAAACGATTGCTCATTGCTGTTACCGTTATAGCTATCCTGGTTATAACAGGTGGTTGGATAATTCATAAATCTTCCAATAAAATTGATTTCAGCACACAGGTAAAACCTATTATTAACAGAAGCTGTATCAGTTGTCACGGGGGCGTAAAGGCCAAAGGCGGTTTTAGCTTGTTATTTCGGGAAGAAGCGCTGGCAAAAACCAAAGACAGTATTTATGCCATCATTCCCGGCGATGCAGATGGCAGTGAAATGATACGCCGCCTTACATCAAAAGATCCCGAAGAAAGAATGCCTTATCAGCATGCGCCGCTTCCAAAAGAAGAAATAGAAATTTTACGCAAATGGATTGACCAGGGCGCACAATGGGGTGATCATTGGGCTTATATTCCTTTAAAACCTGTTGAAGTGCCACAGCCCAAAAAGTTTTTTGGTTTATTCAAATCAAAAAGCGCATGGGCGCAGAATGAAGTGGATAATTTTATTGAAGATAAATTCAGCGAAGCAAATCTTAAACCTTCTCCGCAGGCTGATAAGGCAACGTTGTTAAGACGTGTAAGCCTTGATATTATTGGCATGCAGCCATCAGATAATATCGCCAATAAATTTTTACAAAGCAATGATGACAATGCCTACAACGAACTGGTTGATTCATTACTGGCTTCAAAACATTTTGGTGAAAAATGGGCCAGTATGTGGCTTGACCTGGCAAGGTATGCTGATACCAAAGGCTATGAACGTGATGCTGGCCGCAATATATGGCGCTATCGCGACTGGCTGATAGACGCATTCAATAATGACATGCCTTATGATTCGTTTCTCATCAAACAAATTGCAGGCGATCTTTTAAAGGGCGCTACCGATGCGGATTATATTGCCACTGCATTTAACCGCAATACGATGACGAATGATGAAGGCGGTACCGATAATGAAGAATTCAGAACGGCCGCCGTGCTTGACCGTGTCAATACAACCTGGTATGCGGTAATGGGCACAACGTTTTCCTGTGTGCAGTGCCACAGCCATCCTTACGATCCCTTTAAACATGAAGATTATTATAAGTTCATGGCTTTTTTTAACGACACCCGTGATGAAGACACAGAAGCCGATTATCCTTTACTGCGCACCTATAATAACGATACTTTGCAGCAGGAACTTTCAACTGTTGTTAACTGGATAAAACAAAATGTATCTGAGCAAAAATCGAAGGAAGTATATACATTTTTAAAAACATGGCAGCCTGCCTATAACTCGCTTACCTGCGATAGTTTTACCAACAGCGAATTGAATGACACGAAATGGACATCATTCCGTAACCATGCCGTATGCCGCTTAAAAAATGTTGACTTAAATAATAGAGACCGTTTAATATTCCGCTATCAGGGTTGGGTGGCAGGCGGCGTTTGGCAGATACATCTCGACAGTGCAAACGGTGAAACCATCGCCACCATTCCGCTTCCCCAAACCAATGATTGGCAAATAACAGAAACAACACTGAAACCTTCAGCCGGTGTGCACAATCTTATTTTTACATATATAAATAATAATCTTAAAAAACCTGCTGATGCAGGCGCCCTGCTCGACTGGCTATACTTCACACAGGAATTTCCCGGTAAGGATAAACAGGGCTATGCAGTTATAAAAGATGACTACTGGAAATTGCTGAAGGCAAGTGTTCCCACCACGCCCATTATGATGGATAACCCGAAAAATATGCACCGGGCAACCTATATTTTTGAACGGGGTAACTGGTTAACAAAAGGCGACAAAGTAACGCCCGGCGTGCCGGCCTCTTTAAACAGTTTTCCAAAGAATGCGCCGCAAAACCGCCTGGGGCTTGCCTTGTGGATTACATCAAAGCAAAATCCATTAACGGCCCGCACAATGGCTAACCGGGTATGGGAGCAGTTGTTTGGCACCGGGCTGGCTGAAACACTGGAAGATCTTGGTACGCAGGGTAGTCCGCCAACACATGCAGAACTGCTGGATTTTTTAAGCTACCAGTTTATGCATGATGATAATTGGAGTATGAAAGCGCTCATCAAAAAAATTGTAACAAGCGCAACCTATAAACAGGATTCCAGGCTTACGCCGGAGCTTGAACAAAAAGACCCGCAGAATAAATTTTATGCCCGTGCGCCACGCATCCGTTTATCAGCAGAACAGTTAAGAGACCAGTCGCTTTGCATCAGCGGCCTGATGAGTGCTAAAATGTATGGACCCGGTGTAATGCCTTATCAGCCAAAAGGTATATGGTTGTCACCGTGGAATGGTGCGGACTGGGTGCAAAGCGAGGGCGAAGACCAGTACCGCAGGGCCGTTTATACTTACTGGAAACGGTCTTCAGCCTATCCGTCTATGCTGGCATTTGATGGCGTTTCGCGGGAGCTTTGTTCGGCACGCCGCATACGCACCAATACACCATTGCAGGCGCTTACAACGCTGAATGATTCGGCTTATATTGATGCTGCCCGCCATTTTGCATACCGCCTGCAGCAATATGGCGGCGATGTTAAAACACAGATCAGCAAAGGGTTCCAGCTTGCAACTTATCAATCAATAAATGATAAAAGTTTGAATGCTTTATTAAACCTGTACAATAAAGCGCTTCATCAATTCAACAATAATAAAAAAGAAATTTGTGAGATGACTGGAGGCATGAATGAACATACAAATGCGGCAACCGCAGCGCTCATCGTTGTTGCAAATGCTATATTAAATTTGGATGAAGTGGTAACAAAGAATTAAGGAAGAAGCTTGAGCTATTGGCGGCGAGCTACAATTGAAGATCACAAATTGTGATTTCCAATTGAATAAGCTTGAAGTGGCAGTTTGCAACTTCAAAATAAAAACAAACTTGAAATCCTATTTTGTGATGTCAAACTAAACTCATAAAAAATGAGTAAAGAAACTAAGAAAGTACAATTGGTTTTGCCGGATGAAGTGGTAATGAACAAAATATATTTAATACGCGGACAAAAGGTAATGCTTGACAAGGATTTGGCAGAAATGTACGGTGTTGAGACAAAAGCGCTTAAGCAGGCAATCAGGAGAAATATCGATCGCTTTCCTGAAGATTTCATGTTTGAGCTTACAAAGGAAGAAATGGAAAGTTTGAGGTCACAAATTGTGACCTCAAACAGAGGGGGTACAAGATACCAGCCCTTTGCATTCACCGAACAAGGTGTGGCCATGCTTTCAAGTATTTTAAACAGCACTGTTGCTATACAGGTAAATATTCAAATCATCCGCATTTTTACCAAAATGCGCGAAATGCTCTTAACGAATAAGGATATTTTACTAAAGTTAGAAAGGCTCGAAAAAGATGTGACAACCAACAAACAGGATATTGCAAACATATTTGAAGCATTAAAACAATTATTAACACCCCCTGCAGAAAAGAGAATAAGAATTGGATTTAAACCTGACGAAGCGTGATAGTTGAATTTAGCAGCTTGTAGCCTGCAGCTAAAAGCTTACAACATGACTCAAAAAGAACTACATAACCAGCGCCTCTTGCGTGAAGCAGAGAAATCGGTACTGCAAATGCATACGCGCCGCCACTTTATTAAAGAAAGCGCTATGGGACTGGGTGGTCTTGCATTGGCTGCATTGTTTGGATGCGGGAAGAATACTGCATCATCACAAATTGCATTTGATCCGGCACACCCGCTGGCGCCGAAACTTCCACCATTCCCCGGCAAGGCAAAAAGTGTTATTTACCTGCATATGGCCGGCGCACCATCTCAGCTTGAGCTGTTTGATTATAAACCCGAGTTAATGAAAATGGATGGGCAGCTTTGCCCGCAATCTTTATTGGAAGGAAAAAGATTTGCATTCATACGCGGCGTACCAAAGATGTTAGGCCCGCAGGCAAAATTTGCACAGCATGGCCAGAGCGGCGCCTGGGTGAGTGAAAACATGCCGCATCTTGCATCTATTGTGGACGAAGTAAGCTTTTTAAAAGCCGTATCTACCGATCAGTTTAACCACGCACCCGCACAATTGCTGGTACACACAGGGTCTCCGCGTTTGGGCAGGCCAAGCATAGGCAGTTGGGTTACTTACGGCCTGGGCACAGAAAATGAAAACCTGCCTGGGTTTGTTGTATTAACAAGCGGCGGCAGAAATCCCGATGCAGGTAAAAGCGTATGGGGCAGCGGCTTTCTGCCAAGTGTTTACCAGGGGGTGCAGTGCCGCAGCGAAGGGGCGCCGGTATTGTTTTTAAATGATCCCGATGGCATGAGCCGTGATTTACGCAAGGCAAGCATTGATGCTATTAACCAGGTGAATGCCGAAGAATATAAGCAATATAAAGACCCGGAAATCCTCTCCCGCATTTCACAATACGAGATGGCCTATAAGATGCAGATATC
>JAEWBD010000111.1 GCA_023391315.1 Bacteroidota bacterium
ATGCACTGCAGCCGGTGACATAAAAAATATTTGCGTATTTATAAATTGTCGTTGATGAAATCGTCGCGGCGGTCTATGCCAAACGTCATGAACAACCCGAGATAGAAACTGCGCGTTGCCGGCATGGTTACAGGCGTTTTAAATGCGCCGTTATAACTGTAGTTGTAATTATATGTTTGCTTTGTTCCAAACACATTGTTGATGCCAAAACCAATTCCTGAAAAATCTTTATGCTTCCAGTTTTTAAACATGGTAAAGAGATAAGCAAAACTCAAGTTCATCTGGCTATACATATTTGTTTTGCCTTCATCTGCAACAATGGTTTTGTTTTCTGAATGTTGAATATTATAATATGGGCGGCCTGTTGCCAGCGAGTAAGAAAGATTTGCATTGAAATTTATAGCAGGGAAAAATCTTTTTATAGCAACAGATGCAGTATGTGGTGTTGCAAAATTGGGGTGTAACGCCTGCGGATAATTTAAGAACTTACGCTTTGTATCAAGATAAGTGTAAGATATCCAGTAATCAAAGTTTTTGAAAGTGCGTTTGTCGCGAAAGAATAATTCAATGCCTTTTGCATAACCATCACCGTTTGTTGCTGTATCGGGGAATGTAGTTAGAAGATTTTTATATTGCTTGTAATAAGCCTCAATTCTTATCAAACGGTTATTGAATTTTCTTTGATAATTGAGTACATAATGTGTTGCTCTTGTATAATTCAGATTGTTGTTTTGCAAAAAGTAGATTACATCAGGTTTTTGAAAAAAAATGCCATAGGCCATATTAAACTGCCCGCCATTATGCAACCTGTAAGCAAGGCTTAACCGGGGTGCAAGGTTTGTTTTATTCAACAAGGTGGAATGCTCTGCCCGCATACCAATTTTTGCAGCTATATTTTTTGCGATATACACATCACCTTCTGCAAAGGCTGCGGTTAAATTATCATTGAACTGACTAAGCGCATTGTTATAATGATAAACATCATTCGTATAAAAATTTTCTGCACCAAAACGTAATGCCTGGTTGCGACGAAATGCCTTTGTAAACACAATTCTTGCCTGTGCAAAATTTTGCCTGGTATTGATGTTATTATTCTTTGTATTGAATGGATAATAGCCTGCATCTACTGTCTTATCAATTGAATCAATAAGCCGGGTAGTTATTTTTTGATCGCTGAAATTATACGCCAGCGCTGCATCCAGTTTCCATTTGTTTTGCAAAGGCTGGCGATAAGATAAATTAGCATACAGGTTTGAACCTTTATTATTGAATAAAGAATTTAATGCTGCACTGTCAATATCCTGGCGGCGCACGCCGCTATGGTTATATCCATAGTTGGTATAAAATTTCAGCATGCCACCATTGTTAATTTTGATACGGAGATTGGCGTCACCCGAAATGTATTCCGGCGCATGTGTAAAATCGTAATGCTGTTTTACGATGTTGTTGTAAAAACTATAGTTACCATAATTGCCATTAACACCCCAGCTGCTTTTTTTATTCTTTGCCAGTTTCTGGAAACCTGCGCCCTGGGCCATAGGAAAGAGATGCATGCTTGCAGAACTTTCATCGGGCAAATCAACGCTTTCCAAAATCAAAGCGCTGCTTAATGCTTCGCCGTACAAAGCGGAGTAACCACCCGTATTAAATAAAACGCCTTTGAATAAAAAAGGGTTAATGCGGGCAGGCTGAATAATACCCGGCACACTGGCATAATTGGGCACAGGCATTAATGCGCCATCAATAAATTGTTTGGTTTCTTCATTAGTGCCACCGCGTACAAACAGGCCTTCTTTATCACCAATTTGCTGGGTACCCGGTAATGACCGCAGCGAGTTACTGATGTCGCCACCATTACCCGCAACTGTCATGGCATCCATTGGTGTAAGTGATGCACCTTTTGCTTTATCGCTGGCTTCAAAACTGCCGGCGGAAACGATTACAGGTTTAAGATTTTTTTCTTGAATGTTTAATAAAAAAATTACAACAATATCGCTGTCATTCACCATAATTTTCTTTTCCACTTTTTCAAAACCAATTGATGACACAATAATTACCTGGTTGCCTTTTGCATGCGTTGTAAATGAAAAATTGCCCGTGCTGTCTGATATTGCAGCATCAGTTGTGTTTTTTATTTTGATGCTTGCATTTTCAACGGGTACTTTCTTTTTATCTGTTACTGTTCCTTTAATAATTGTTTGCGCAGTAACCGCATTCATTATAAACATTGTTGTTATGGCCAGCACTGTATACTGCAGGTGCTTGAAATATTTTTTATTGCTCCAGGTTTTACAGCATAGGTAGAGCTTTAGTTGCGTTGTGCAGTTTTGCAGTTGATCCGTTGTTGAGCGGATTGTTGCAAGTGATTTTATCTGCTTGCTGTTATTGATGTTTTGCATACGCTTTGCTTTTGTTATCACAAAGCTGCAAAGCATAACGGCTTTAAATTTTGCAGTGTAGATTACATTGGTAATTGTTTCGACAAGATGGGAAGATGTTACCTGTTTGTTATACGGTTAAGATTTTCTTTATAGAAATCGCTTACGGCAATTTCGTGATTACCGATAACAATAAGGTCTCTTTTAATAACAGCAATTTTATCTGCATTTACAATAAAAGATTTGTGGGTGCGGATGAATTTATCGGCAGGTAATTTTTCTTCAACAGCTTTCATGGTCATGCGGGTAAGTACAGGTTTACTTACAGAAACGAGGTGAATTTTGATATAATCTTTCAGGCCTTCTATAAACAAAATATCGCTGAATACAATCTTTACAAGATTATATTCAACATGCACAAAAATATGATCTGGCGTTTCTTCCTTTGTTGGAGATGCAGGCGAAGAAGTTTTCTCATTACGCAGATCATACCATTCTTTTGCTTTGTTACAAGCCCTTAAAAACCTTTCAAACGATACGGGCTTCAGCAGGTAATCCACAATATTCAAATTATAGCCTTCCAGTGCATATTGCTCATAAGCGGTAATAAAAATAATCATTGGCGGATGCTGCAATGTTTGAATGAACTGCAGCCCGCTAAGCCTCGGCATTTGTATATCAAGGAATATGAGATCAATCTTTTCTTTTTGTAAAACATCAATAGCTTCCATTGCATTTCTGCAGGCTTTAACCAAATTGAGATAGGGCACCTGCTTAATGTTATCAACCACTAAATCAAGCACTAATTTTTCATCATCAACTGCTATACAATTCATACACTTAACGGAAGGTTTAAAAGCACATGAAAAATATTGTTTTCCCTGATAACAGTAAGCTGGTATTTTTGCGGATACAATAACATTAATCTTGATTGTACATTTTCCAAACCAATCCCGGAGTTATTGTCTTTGCTATTATCATCTTCCATAAACTTGTTCTTCACATCAAGTACCAAGCCATTATCATTGAAAAAAAGCTGGATGCTTATAAATGGGTCATCTGCACCGGTACCGTGTTTAAATGCATTTTCAACAAAAGGAATTAACAGCATCGGTTCTATTTTTTGCTGTAGTATTTCCTGCGATAAATTTATATCAAGATCAATTTTTATATCATCTCCAAAGCGCAACTGCTGAAGGCTGATATAACTTTTTAAATATTCAATTTCATTAGCCAGCGATACTTTTTTTTCATCACTTTCATATAACATGTAGCGCATTAAATCGGATAACATCATTAGTGCTGGCTCTAATTGTTTGGATTGTTTCCGGGCGAGGGAAACAAGATTGGTGAGTACATTAAAAATAAAATGCGGGCTTATTTGTGAACGCAAAAATTTGAGTTTGATGGAAAGCTGTTCTGCCATAATTTCTTTTTGTTTTTTATCATGCGCAATTTTATTTACAATCAGTTTATAAATAATGCTTGCGATAAGAAATGGAATTACCGGGAAAAATAAAATGCGGTAAGCCCATACATCAAGCTGCACATTTGAATAAAAAATCTGTGTAAGCCATAGTTTGAGATAATACGAGATAAATAAAATGGCTGTAACAGCTATAAGATACAACCACCATTTTTTTGTATTGAGCAGTTTTGGCAATAATACAAATGCATTAAGATAAAAAATGCCGGCATTATATAGGTTTGTTATAACGAACCAACTCACCGGAAAGAAACCTGGTTGCGTGTTGCGGCTGTCAAAAAATAAGTGTGGCAGCGTGAACAATATCAGCCAAACTGTAAGGTGTATTACTACAGTTCTGTGCCTGGAAAAAAGAATTGCCATATAACGAAAATACTTATTGATAATAGCATATAAATGTAAATGACTTTGTTAGGGCAATATGTGTATACGAAGGAGCTTATTGTGCCGACAGTAATTATAAGCGGTGCACTTTGGTTAATAGTATGTTGATAAAGCTAACAGCGTTTTTGTTTAACTGTTTTCATATCAGGATTTATAATTTATTTGCAAAGGTTTTATTAGTTCACTCAAACTGGAAACTACAATGATACTTTCTGATACACGCATTTTGGAAGAAATAGAAAAGGGAACGATTAAGCTTGTGCCGTATGACCGCGAATGTTTGGGCAGCAATAGCTATGATGTGCATTTGGGCAAGTGGCTGGCAACATACCGTGAGCACATTTTGGATGCGAAGAAGCATAACGAAATCGAATATTTCGAAATTCCCGACGATGGTTTTGTTTTATACCCACATATATTTTACCTCGGCGTTACGGAAGAATACACCGAAACACATGCGCATGTTCCATTCCTGGAAGGCAAAAGCTCTACGGGAAGATTAGGCATTGATATACATGCTACGGCTGGCAAAGGTGATGTGGGTTTTTGCGGTAACTGGACGCTGGAGATTTCCGTGAAACAACCAGTGAAAGTATATAAAGGTATGCCGGTTGGCCAGTTGATTTATTTTCCTGTTGATGGCGAAATTGAGGTAAAATATAACCAAAAGAAAAATGCCAAGTACAGCCAGCAGCCTGATAAGCCGGTGGAAAGCATGATGTGGAAGAATAAGTTTTAACGCTTATCAATTGCCTTTAATTTGCTTTTATGTCTTTCTGCAGCTTCTTCAATAGAATGCATTTTTTTAAAGTCTGATTCTTTTTCTGCCAGGCTTGAAAGGTGTATATAAAACTTTTTCAATATTTCCAGTTCTTCGGGCGTAAGATCTTCCACGTCAATAAGCCGGTTACTGGCGTCTTTACTTGATGCAATGAGTTCATTCAATTTTAATTGTAGCGCCATCGTGTCTTTGTTTTGCGACTGCTGAATTACAAATACCATTAAAAATGTAATAATGGTGGTACCGGTATTTATAACAAGCTGCCAGGTATCGGAATAATGAAAGACCGGGCCAGACACCGCCCACAGGATAATAATTACAAAAGCAATAATAAATGCAATGGGTTTTCCTGTAACCCTTGTTGCAACAGTTGAAAAACGGTCAAACATTTTGGCAACGCCGCCTTTGGCTTTTTTTTTCTGGTTTTTGGTACTCATATTTTTTGATTAAAATTTATTCACATTATCAGTGCAAATAATATGCAGTTAATTTTGCGGCTAATTATGAAACGTCCAGGCCAAATGTTTTTTTCGCACAGGGGTATGTACATCAGGTCGTTCCATGATACCATTGAAAAAACAAATATGTACGAATGAAGCGGTTTTTAATTGTTTGTAACCTTATTTTCTTGTCTGCCTGCTGCTTTGCACAGGCCGACACGGCTGCTGTTAATGAAACAAAACGTTTTCAGGGCGGACTGAGGATGGAATATGATAATCCGAACACTTCGCCCCTGAGTGCTGCAGCCAAAAAAAATTTTAAAGGCATTCACTTTTTCCCCTTTAATAAAAAGTATGTGGTGAATGCCCGCTTTGTAAGAACGCCAAAAGAAAAGCCTTTCCAGATGAGTACATCGGGCGGCATACGCAAAACCTATATAAAGTATGCTTCAGTATTTTTTGTGATTGATAAAAAGGAGTATAAGCTGAATGTGTATCAATCTCAGGATTTAATAAAATCCGCTGAGTATAAAGATTATTTATTCATTCCTTTTACGGATGCAACAAGTGGCGAAGAAACCTACGAAGGTGGCAGGTATATTGATTTGAATATTCCGCAAAGCGACCATATCATAATCAACTTCAACACAGCCTATCACCCTTATTGCGCTTACACGGATGGTTATAACTGCCCCATACCGCCTGCTGAAAACAGATTGCCGGTTAAGATTGAAGCCGGCGTTAAGTTTTAGTGATATGTTTTGATTTTATTCGTGCCCCGGTGGCCAAACAAGATTTATTCGCATTTAGTTTTATCTTGACGCGCAATAAACATTGCTTTAATGCTACAATACATTTTGTCTTTCGACCAGGGTACTACCAGTTCACGTTCAATCATCTTTAATAAAAACGGGAACATTGTTTCTGTTGCGCAAAAAGAATTCCAACAAGTATTTCCGCAGCCCGGCTGGGTTGAGCATGATGCCACAGAAATATGGAGCACGCAACTTGGTACAGCAGCAGAAGCCATAAGCAAAGCCGGTTTAACGGTGAATGATATTGCAGCTATCGGCATTACCAATCAGAGAGAAACAACGGTGGTTTGGGACAGGAAAACCGGCAAGCCATTATACAATGCTATTGTGTGGCAGGACAGAAGAACTGCGGATTATTGTGATTCGCTGAAAGAAAAATATACATCATCCATTCAGCAAAAAACCGGTTTAATTATCGATGCTTATTTTTCTGCCACCAAGCTTAAATGGATATTGGATAATGTAAAAGATGCAAGAAGCAAAGCTGATAACAATGAACTATGTTTTGGTACAATTGATAGCTGGCTGTTATGGAACCTCACGCAGGGCAAAGTGCATGTAACCGATGTTACCAATGCTTCAAGAACCATGCTCTTCAATATTCATTCACTTCAATGGGATGAAGCGTTGCTGGCTTTATTCAACATACCAAAATCCATATTGCCGGATGTAAAAAGCAGCAGTGAAATCTATGGTTATACAGAAAATGTTTTATCCGCTAAAAACATTCCCGTTGCCGGCATTGCCGGCGATCAGCAGGCTGCTTTGTTTGGCCAGATGTGCAGACAGCCAGGCATGATAAAAAACACGTATGGCACCGGCTGTTTTATGCTGATGAATACCGGCGAAAAACCTGTTATTTCAAACAATAATTTACTTACAACTATTGCCTGGCAGGTTAATGGCAAAACTGTATATGCGCTGGAAGGCAGCGTGTTTATTGCAGGGGCTGTAGTGCAATGGCTACGCGATGGTTTACACCTGATACAAAATTCTGCAGATGTTGAAAAGCTTGCTATGCAAACATCAACAAGCGATGGGGTTTATCTTGTTCCCGCTTTTGCAGGCCTGGGTGCACCTTACTGGAACCAGCACGCCAGGGGCACTATGGTTGGCATTACACGCGGCACAACATCTGCACATATTGCAAGGGCTGCTTTGGAAAGCATCGCTTATCAAACAATGGAAGTGATTAAAGCCATGCAGGCAGATGCCCATATTGAAGTGAAAGAACTGCGTGTTGATGGCGGCGCCACCGCCAATAATTTACTGATGCAGTTTCAGAGCGATATTCTCGCAACAAAAGTTATCAGGCCCGTTATCACGGAAACTACGGCGCTTGGTGCTGCATACCTGGCCGGGCTTGCCGTTGGTTATTGGAAAGATATGAATGAAATAAGCGGTCAATGGCAAATTGAAAAAACATTCGATCCGCAAATGCAGGCTTCGCAAAAAAATGATTTAATAAAAGGATGGGAGCGTGCCATTAAGGCTGTTACAGTTTGGAGTGAAGGGTGAGAATATCACATGCATCTATAGTTTCTAAAGTATCGCATTATCTGATATTAAACTCAGGTTTGCCAATGCGTTAATTACTGATGCAATTTTTATAAAGAAAGCACTACCTGAGAATTAATTTATTTTTAGGTTTTATATTCGTGTCAGATTAAACTGATTAATTAATCCTGGGTTAACCCCAAACCAGATAAACATACCTTTTAAGTTATTGCTGATTATTTGGCAACGAAAATTGTTTTAATGAGAAAAAAAATCATTTCCGCTGTGATATTGTATTTTATTTATTCAACAGCGATGTCACAGTCTTTTGCTGATTCCTTGAATAATTGTCTTAAAGACGATTCATGCTTTACTTCTTCGCAGATATATAAAGTGGATTATGTTTTTTCCACGGTTAGAAATACTTATTTAGCTGCAAGGGGAAAAGTTGATTTGTATATGACTGTTTATTCAGCAACCCCCTTGCCCAAAAACATTAAGAAGAAAAACATTGTTGCAAATGGCAATTATAAACAGCCGTTTATATTATTAATACATGGAGGCGGTTTCAGGGCTGGCTGCAGAACATTAATTGCAAATGAATGTATGGAATTTGCCAAGAGAGGTTATGTAGTGGCAGCCATAGATTACAGGTTAGGCTGGGCTCCGGGGGATGACAAAAAATACTGCAAGGGCTTTTGTTTTGACGGGGCCTGCAATATCGTTTTAAACAGTCCCTGCCGTATAGGCCTTAGCGACTCGCTGGATTTTGCTGTATATCGTTCCATACAGGATGCTGATGCTGCCATGCGGTACATTGCCCATTATGCAGATAACTTTAATATTGATAAAAGATATTTATATGTGGGAGGCTACAGCGCCGGTGCTATTACTGCAGTAAACCTCTCTTACATGAACCAGAAAGAATTAAATGCAGTTATGCCAAAAGCAAAAGAAAAATTAGGATTGTACAACACGTATGGAAATTCATTTACGGATAAATATAAAATCGCAGGGCTGTTTAATAACTGGGGGGGAATTAAAGACACCGCTTATATTAAAGCCACCGGCGATAGAGTGCCCATGATAGCTTTTCACGGCATTGATGATTCCATTGTTCCGCTTGAAAAAAGTTATCCTTTTAATTGCGCCAATGGTGCTTATGGCAGTTTTACAGGAAGTAAACTTATTTATGAACGGCTTATACATAAGTTTCCAGGCATTCCTGTGGAGTTATATGTTACTTATGGCAAACATGGCATATTCGAAGAAAACCCTTCAACAGACCAAAAAGCGCTTTACCGCATACAAAAAGCTATTTGCTTTTTTAACCGGGTGCGTAATGGTGATAAAAGCCAAAAATTTGTAGAAATTGATAAGAACGAAGATGATATAACGTATGATGAACTGATAAAAACATCGCCTGTTGAATGCGATAAGAAAAGCCTGCAGCAAAAACAGTATGTTCCTATTGCTTTAAATTAAGGAAAAGACTTATCAGGTTGAATTATTTTAGGCTTTAGCTTTACTTAGTATCAATAAAAACCCGGAAGTTATATGCTTCCGGGTTTTTCTTTATCAGAAAAAAATTACAGTTTATCCATTTCTTCTTTCACAAACTCCATCAATGTTTTTATATGCGCAGGAGAAAGATCAAACTTTAAACCGGCAGCTTCATATAATTCCGGAAGTGTTTTTGTACCGCCCAAACTCAATGCTTTAATATAGTTATTTAATGCCTGTTCCGGGTTCTTTTTGTATTGCATCCATAAGCCAATAGCGCCTAACTGGGCAATACCGTATTCAATGTAATAAAACGGTACTTCAAATAAATGCAATTGGCGCTGCCAGCTTATTTTCCTGTATTCTTCCAGGCCTGAAAAATCAACAGTACTGGTAGAAAACTCGTTGAGAATATCCATCCATGCTTCTGTTCTTTCTTCAACCGTATGCTGCGGATGTTCATATATCCAGTGCTGGAATTTATCAATTGTTGCAATCCATGGAAAGATGGTTATCACCCTTTCAAGCTGGTGTTCCTTGGCACGTTTCAGTTCTTCTGCATTATCAAAAAATACGTCCCATTTATCCATGGTAAAAAGTTCCATTGCCATGCTGGCAACTTCTGCAATTTCCATCGGGTATTCTTTGAACGCACTCAATTCCAAAGGATGCGCAAGAAATGAATGCACAGCATGGCCGCCTTCGTGCACCATGGTTGTTACATCATCCATTTGCCCCGCAGCATTCATAAAAATGAATGGCGCGCCGCTTTCTGCCAGCGGGCAATTATAACCGCCCGGCGCTTTGCCTTTGCGACTTTCCAAATCAAGGTGGCCGAGCTGGTCCATCTTCTTCAAACAATCAGCAAAGAAGGGATTCAATGCTGAAAAACATTTTTCAGATTTTTCCAGTAGCTCTTTGCCCGTATTAAAAGGATGTAATGGTTTTACATTTTCTGGTTCGGCTTCCGTGTCCCAGGGCCTTAAAACATCAAGCCCTAATTTTTCCTTTTTATGCTGATTGATAGTTGCTACCAACGGCAGCACGTGCAGCTTCACTGCTTCGTGAAAATTAAAGCAGTCTTCTTTTGTATAATCAAAGCGGCCCAAATCAACAAACTTATAATCGCGGTAATTGGCAAACCCGGCATTCCTGGCCACCTGGTCGCGCTTTTCAACAAGCTTTGTATAAAGATCATTCAAAGTATCTTTATCCTGCTTTCTGCGTTCCTGTATTTTGCGATACACTTCTTCACGCAAATCCCGGTCGTGTTCCAGTAAAAATTTTGACGCTTGTTGTAACGTATATTCCTGGCCTTTTACTTCCACCGTCATAGCGCCGGTAATAACGCCAAACTGTTGCTGCATCACGCTTAACTCAGCCTGCAACGGAATATTTTCTTCGCGAAACAACTCAATGTTTTTGCGCACATTACGCAGGTAAGTAAAATATTTGCCTTTATCCAGTTCTTGTGTAAACGGCGAATTAATAAGCTTTTTATTCAGTGCATCTGCGTAAGGTTGCAGCTTCGGCTGAATTTCCATGCAGAAATAAGTAAATGCTTCCTCCAGCGACTTATCGGTTGTATCGCAGGTCATTTTGATCTGCCGCCAGCATGCATCTTCACTCACAACAGCTTCCAGTTCACTCATATCCTTCAGCCATTGTTCCAGCACTTCTTTCGAATCAATATCCCTGTTCAGCAAATCCTTAAAATAAGGTTCCAGCGCATCCCACGTAGTTACCTTAAAATCTCCAGGAACAAAATGACGTTTGGTTTTTTGTATATCTGCGGTTAACATTCAAATTAAAAATTTAAAAATCAAAAAATCAAAGCGGCGGTGCAATTATGTAAGTACTTATATATTTTTGTTGACCAGGCCGCAATACAGATGGCATCACGGTTGTGTCATCTATCCCTGTTTTTAATCACAACCTCACTGCAACTATAATATTTCAATCAACATTCCTGACGCTGTTGAAGCCTTGCGGGTTACTTCTTCGCAGCCTTCTTTTTTGCAGCCTTCGGCTTGCTTTCCGCCGTTGCATCTTCAGCCGCAGGTTCTTCTTTTTTGGCCTTAGCTGCCTTTGCTTTCTTGGGTTTTGCTTCCACAGCAGGCGTTGCAACAGGCTCTTCTACCTTTGGCTTCTCTTCCGGCTGTTTATTGGGGTCTGGTTTTTCTTCTGTTTCCTCTTCCTCTCCTTCCGGTGTTTCTTCGCTCACCTTTATTTCAATGTCATTCTTGCTTAGCACATCAAACCATTTCACCATCTTCTTCATATCACTTGCATACACACGCTCAAAGTCCATGGTTGGATAAACCTTTTCAAAATATTTTTTTACAGCAGGCGCTTCTTTTTCATTAGGCAGCGCTTCACCGCTGTTTTTCATAGCAAGAAAAACATCAGCAAGGTTTACATTATCACCTTCGGTATAAACTTCAATACTTTCCAGGTGCGAAAAATTATGTATGCGTGATGAAACAAATCTGGTGGTTTTGTCATCCAGTGACCGCACAATAGCACCGTCATTTTTGCTGGCAACCAATTCAAACAATCCCGGCAAACCCGTAACAGAAATAAGCTTACTGTATTCCATATAAAATTTTTGAGTGGTGCAAGATAAATTAAAGAAAGCCTATCCCCAACCCCTTTCCCAGAGAAAGGGGTTTTATGGCAAGTTCTTACACTTAACTTAACAATTTTAATTTTTCAGGAACACAAAAGGCCTTCCCTTCGGGAAGGATTTAGGATGGGCTGCTTTACCTTTGCGCCCATGCAAAAACCCGTATTGCACACATTGCTTTCTCCGCGCCTGCTTGATTTATATGATGTGGACAACAGTATTGTAGTAATTATAGATGTTTTTCGTGCCACATCAACCATTGCAACGGCTTTATATAACGGCGCAGAAAAAGTGGTGCCGGTGGCCGGTGTGGAAGATTGTATTGCAATCGGCAAAAAATTAGAGGCCGTTACTGCCGGCGAGCGGGATGGTAAAATAATTAAAGGCCTGCAGCATGGCAATTCCCCCGCAGAATATTTTCGTGAATTTATTGAAGGCAAAACGCTGGTGCTTACAACTACCAACGGCACCAGGCTGCTGCACATGGCGCTGGACAAAGGTGCATCGGAAGTTGTAACGGGCTCCTTTCCTAATTTATCTGCGGTGAGTGAACATCTTATTGCATCCAAAAAAAATGTAATCCTCGGCTGTTCTGCCTGGAAAGACCGCTTTAACCTGGAAGACACTTTATTTGCAGGGGCTGTTATCAGCAACGTAAAAGAGCATTTCACTATTCATTGCGACAGCAGTTTAATGGCTGAAGACATGTATAACCTTCATGGAAATAATATGTATGCTTTTATAAGAAAACTCACGCACTGGCACCGGCTTTCTGCATTCGGCCTGGAAAAAGACCTTGAATATTGCGTTACCCCAAATGTGGCCAATGTGCTGCCCGTGTATAAGGACGGGGCGCTGGTGGCGGGATAAAAGCTGCGTTAATCACTTTTCATCAGCTTTATACCGGTCTTCCATTTGCGCTATGAGTGCCTCCGCAAGTTCATCTTTTGTATCCTCATCATATTCGTCGTCATAATAAACATCAGCTTCTGCATTCTTAACAGTTACATCTTTTTCATTCACATTAAAAGGTCCCGCACAGGCAAGGTAGTCGGTTGTATCTCCATCTTCCCCAAAGCCAACTTTATAAAAATAAAACCTGGCCTGTTTGCCCTGGAACTTCAAAACCTTGTTAGAAAGATAAACCATTGTATCCGGGTATTCATCGTCGGAAGCTGCAACATACACAAGGCTTTCAGCAAAAGCTTTCTGAGAAAGATATTGTGCGGGAAAAAGTTTTTCCTTTTTATAAGATTTTAATGCATCATATAAGTCAGTACGCTGGGATTTATCTGCCGCCAGCGCTTTAACGGCCCTGCTGTCAACGGGCTGGTTATTTTCCAGCAGTTTTTCAAGAGCGCTAAGCTGCAGATAATTATTGTTTAACAGGCTCCATTGTTGCAGTATTGCATTGCTTTCCACATTATTCATTTTACCAAGCAGGTTTATCAAAGCATAATTTGCTGCGCTGTAACTATCCTCATCGCTTTGAGCAAGCAGGTATTGTTGCGTTGCAAACTTCAAAATATCCTGGCGGTAATTTTCCAGGAAAGACTTATCCGCCAGGCTGCTGTCTAAAAGTTTATTTGCCACTCTCACAATAACCGGCGCCATTGCTGTGTCTTTTATAAGCGGCTGCAAATCTTTAAATATAGGTGCCGTGAGCTGTAAGGTATCAAGCAGTATATTGGTAAAGGTGTAAGA